>JBGTXC010000040.1:0-14744 GCA_041937835.1 Alteromonadaceae bacterium
GTATTCTTCTGCTTGGCTTAATTGCCCTTTGCCACCGTCAATAAAAATAACATCTGGCACTTTTTCTTCATCAACCACTTTGTTGTAGCGCTTATTGAGTGCAAAACGCATGGCTGCGTAATCGTCACCCCCTGTGATGCCAGTGACATTATAGCGGCGGTATTCTTTTTTGTTTGGCCCTTGGCCATCAAACACCACACACGAAGCCACCGTGTTTTCACCCATGGTATGGGATATGTCAAAACACTCCATCCGATTGATGTCATCAAGGTTCAATGCTTGTTTGAGTGCGGCATACCGGTTATTGATAGAGTCTTGCGCGCTTTGTTTTACTTCAATGGCAGAGCTTGCGTTTTTCTCGGCAAGACGCAAATACTGTGCTCTTTCACCGCGTTTGGCATGGCGGATCACCACTTTTTTCTCAGCGAGTTGACTCAAGCCTTGGCTTAATACCCCAAATTCATCTGCTTCAAAAGGCACGATGATTTCTTTTGCCACTCGGCTCGATACCCCATTACCTAAGTAATATTGGGATAAAAACGACATTAAGACTTCATCAGGCTCTGAGTCTTTGGGCACTTTTGGAAAGTAAGTCTTACTGCCAAGTACTTTGTGATCGCGCACAGTTAAAACATGCACGGCATTAAGGCCATTTTTCTTAACGTACCCCACCACATCCATTTCAGCGATATCCCCTGACACAGATTGTTGCTCTTGCATCTTACGAAGGAGCGCAATTTGGTCACGGTAATTTGCGGCAGCTTCAAAGGCAAGCGACAGACTGGCTTGCTCCATTTTTGCTACGAGCTTTTCAATGATTTCCGATGAACGGCCAGACAAAAACAACCGCACATAAGCAACTTGCTCTTGGTACTCTTCATCACTCACTTTCCCGACACAAGGCGCAGAGCAGCGTTTTAGTTGGTACTGCAAGCAAGGACGCGAACGCGCGCGGTAATAGGCATCTTCACATTGGCGTACAGGAAAAAGCTTTTGCATTAAACGCAAGCTTTCACTCACGGCCCCTGCGGATGGATAAGGGCCAAAGTAATCGCCTTTTTGTTTGCGTGCACCGCGATGAAAAGCAAGTCGAGGATGGGTGTGATCAGTCAATAAAATATAGGGATATGACTTATCATCCCTAAGCAAAATATTATAGCGCGGCTGATATTGCTTGATCAGGTTATTTTCAAGCAGTAAGGCTTCGGTTTCCGTGTTAGTGAGGGTCACTTCCATGTGCGCGATGTTGCGCACTAAGGCTCTGGTTTTACTTTCAGGAAGGTTGCTACGGAAGTAACTTGAAACCCGCTTTTTGAGGTTTTTGGCTTTACCCACATAGATGACCTGATTTTGGCTGTCATACATGCGGTAAACACCTGGTTCTGAGCTCAGGTGCTTAAGAAATTCAGCGCTGTTAAAACTGCTCATGCACTAGGAAGCGTCAGATTCCAACGCAATGACTTTGTGACGCAGTGCTAAACGCGTTAGCTCCACATCGCCGGTTACGTCAAGCTTCTCAAACATGCGGTAACGGTAACTGTTTACCGTTTTTGAGCTGAGGTTGAGTTTATCAGCGATGGTTTGCACTTTTTCACCATTAGTGATCATCATCATAATTTGTAATTCACGATCAGATAATGACGAAAACGGGTTTTCATCTGACTTGCCAGTGAACTTGTTAAGTGCAATTTGTTGTGCGATATCAGGAGAGATGTAGCGCTGGCCTGAGTTAACCGCCTTGATGGCGTTCACCATTTCGCGCGCGCCTGCACCTTTAGTGAAAAACCCATGAGCGCCCACTTGCATTACTGCACTTGGCACTGGGTCTTCGCATTGTACAGTCACGACAATGACGCGTGTGTCAGGGCAGAAACGGCAAATCTTTTTGGTTGCTTCAAGGCCACCAATGCCAGGCATGTTAATGTCCATTAAGACAATATCAGGCTGTAATTCACGGCTTAACTTCACAGCTTCTTCCCCAGATTGGGCCGTTGCTATGACTTTAATACCACGTTCTTGCTCTAAAATTTTTTGAATACCATCACGTACTAATTCGTGATCGTCTACCAGTAATACCTTGATCAACCTTCGCCCCTCTCGCGACTAGCTCTAGCTTGGAACTTCGCTTTGTGTTGTGCTAGCCACACAAAAGTATCAATTTGTTAACTGAATCATCCTATCACAGCGTTTTGAAAAAACTAGTAAAATTTGCCTGATTAAGCCCTTGCTGACGTCAGTTTATGCACTCTGTTTAAATCAAAGTTTAAGTCCTCAAATAAAAAATTTTACCTTTGATTACAACTAAATGAACTCACGCAGCGACTAAGCAAACATGTCTACATAATCGTTACGCCATTGGTCGTGTTTTTAACACCTCTGACCCCATATCACTAGCGAGTTGTTAACATACTAGTTAGTGTAGTGCGATTACCTGAATTAACCTAATTAACATGCCAGGAGAATGGATGTTTACTAGAGCATGCATATTTGCAGCAGGGCTTTCCCTGTTTAGCACTCACGCTGTTGCGTCCCTAGAGCCAATTGCAATTCCTTTTATTGGTCAAGCAGCGAACATAGACGGACAGATGACTGAAGCACATTGGCAAGATGCCAAGAAAATCAGCATAGATAACATCACGTGGCCCTTTGAAAACAAAGCTGCCGACGTTAAAACCCATGCCTACGTCTATGAAGATGGGGAAACCTTATTTGTAGCCTTTATCGCAGAAGATCCAAACCCTGCTGACATACGTGCGTTTTACCGTGACCGAGACCGCGCTTGGAACGACGATTTAGTGAGTGTCAAAATTGACGCATACAACGCTAAACGCATGGCCTATCAGTTTTTTGTTAATCCATTTGGCGTGCAAATTGACTCAATTGAGAACGAGCTAACCAAGCGTGAAAGTGACGCATGGGATGGCATTTGGGAAAGTAAGGGCCAGATCACAGAAACAGGCTACGTCGTTGAAGTCGCTATTCCATTTCGTATTTTAAACTTTAACGATGCACCCGGTGAAAAGACCATGGCGATGGAATTCATGCGCTTTTTACCGCGAAATGAACGCTTGCGTATCTCAAACCTAAAAATTGACCACAACAACCATTGCTGGATTTGCCAAATGCAGCCTGTCACAGGCTTTAGTCAGGCAAAGCAAGGTAAAAACTTTGCTATCACACCCTCGTTAGTCGTTGGGCGCAGTGAAAGCCGCGATGTGACTGACCCTAACAGCGATTGGCAAGGCAGTAATGATGTGGAGCCAGGACTCGATGTGAAATGGGGCATTACCCCAGATGTAACGCTCAATGCCACGCTAAACCCTGACTTTTCACAAGTCGAAGCCGACGTCGCACAGCTTTCTATAAACGACAACTTCACCTTGTTCTTCCCAGAAAAACGGGCGTTTTTCTTAGACAACGCGGATTATTTCTCAAGCCCTTACAACCTTGTTTATACCCGAAACGTGGCAGAGCCAGAAGTGGGCGTAAAACTCACAGGCACTGAAGGTAAACATACTTTTGCCGCTTTTATCGCGAACGATAAACAAACCAATGTTTTGGTGCCGGGTAACTTAGGCTCTTCGATTGCAACCATAGATGACAAAAGTGAAAATGCCGCGTTTCGTTATCGTTTTGATGTGAACAACGATCTTTCCCTTGCTGCAATCAGTACTTTGCGCCGCTCGGGCGATTATCACAACGCCGTGTTTGGTTTTGATGCCAAATACCGCTTAACGGACAGTGACACAATCGTTGCCCAATGGATTGGCAGTAACACAGAGTATGATCAGCGTTTTGTTGATGAGTTTTGTAATGGTAGCAGCTGCGATACCAGCACTGAACCCACATGCAGTGAAGATGATTGCCCATACTCAGAAGCCCTCTTGCGTGTGCGTGATACCGATGAGCTAACAGGTCAAGGGTATCGCTTGAGCTATGACCACAATGAAAAGAATTGGTCTGGTTTTGCGAATTACCAAGCCCGTTCGAAAGACTTCCGTGCCGATCTGGGTTTCATGAGCCAAGTGGATTTCAATAAGTTCACTACAGGTGGCGAATACCGTTGGTATGGTGATGACTCAACGTGGTGGAACCGCGCCCGCATTTACAGTGATTGGGACATTAGCCACAACGACCAAGGCGAGTTACTGGAAAAAGAAGTTGAAGCCCGTGCGTCAATGAATGGTCCATTACAAAGCTTTATGCAACTTAGTGTGATGGGTCGTGACCGTGTGGGGCTTCGCTTTGATGACAGCACCCTTGCCATTGACGGCAACACAGATTTATTCAGTGAAAACGAAGTCGCGCTTTACGCTGAGATGAAGCCATTGTCAGGCGTGTTTACAGGTATTCGCTTATCTAAAGGCAATGCGATTGATTACAGTAACAACCGCATTGGCGACCGTATATCGATTCGCCCGCAAATCAACATGCACTTAAATCAGCATTTAGAGCTAAAACTGCGCCACACGTATTCTACGTTAGAGGCAGATGGTGCTGAGGTGTTCACCGCTAATTTGAGTGATGCGCGTTTAACCTACCAGTTTGATGTGCGAAGCTTCTTGCGTCTAGCCATGATTTACACTGACATTGAGCGTAATCCAGATAATTACAACAGCGCGGTGGATAAACAATACAAAGGCTTTTCAACGCAATTACTGTATGCCTACAAACTTAATCCCAAAACCGTGTTCTTCGCCGGTTACTCGGATAATGGCTACCAAGATGATGAGCTAGATCGCATTGAGCGTGATAACCGCTCATTGTTTATCAAATTAAGCTATGCCTGGTTAATGTAGCACCTTGTTTTAAAGCTTATTTTTGAGTGCTCAACGCGCTTGAAAAGTAACTAAAAAGCGCCTTAGTGGCGCTTTTTTTTCACGTTAATAAATAACGTCTCATTTATTTGATGATTAATGGCATAAGTTATAGCAATTCTTTACTTTTTTGAGACTAAACTCGCTTGTATGCTCTAGTTAATTGCCAACGTAAGGACATTTAGGAAACATCATGGCACACATTTTTGACGATAATTCACTTTCTATCGGTAATACACCTCTTGTAAAACTAAACCGTGTTACTTCAGGTAACGTGTATGCAAAAATTGAAGCACGTAACCCTAGTTTCAGCGTAAAGTGCCGCATTGGTGCTTCTATGATCTGGGAAGCTGAAAAATCAGGTGCATTAACCAAAGACAAAGCCATCATCGAGCCTACCTCTGGTAACACAGGTATTGCGCTTGCGTTTGTTGCCGCCTCGCGTGGTTACCAACTTACTCTGACTATGCCAAACACCATGTCTCTAGAGCGCCGCAAGCTATTAAAAGCACTGGGTGCTAACTTGGTACTGACTGAAGGCGCTAAAGGCATGAAAGGTGCCATTGAAAAAGCCAAAGAAATTCAAGCGAGTGACCCAGACAAGTATTTATTGCTACAGCAGTTTGAAAACCCAGCTAACCCTAAAATTCACTTTGAAACGACGGGCCCTGAAATTTTTGAACAAACTGACGGCGACATCGACTTTTTCGTAGCCGGTGTGGGTACTGGCGGTACGATCACCGGCACCAGCCGTTACTTGAAGGTGGAAAAAGGCTTAGCAGTTAAGTCAATCGCGGTTGAACCAACCGATTCACCTGTGATTACGCAAACTTTAGCTGGTGAAGACGTAAAACCAGGCCCACATAAAATCCAAGGTATTGGCGCAGGCTTCATTCCAGGCAACCTAGATTTAGAAATGGTTGATGGCACTGAAACTGTCTCGAACGACGAAGCCATGGCAATGACCCACCAGCTCATGAAAAACGAAGGTATCCTAGCGGGTATTTCATCTGGTGCTGCGGTTGTGGCAGCAAAGCGTATTGCTGAGCGCCCTGAAAACAAAGATAAGAAAATCGTGGTGATTCTACCAAGTGCGACTGAACGTTACTTATCAAGCCCACTTTTTGCTGATGCATTCAGTGAGCAAGAGCTCGTACAATAAGACGACTTTCATCACAAAAAAGGAGCCAATTGGCTCCTTTTTCTTTACAACTCGCCTGCTGTTTTTCACACTTAATGCCATCCCCCGACTAGGAAGTAAGGAACAACATGAAGTGGATCAAAATTGCGGCACTTTTTATCGCGTCGCTCATGCTAAGCGCCTGCGATGACGGACCTAAAGTCACGGGCGACAGTAACAGCCCAGAATACGCAGCAACTGTGTTTTTTTATACTTTGTATGAGCAAAAAGATTTAAACAAAGCGGCAGAGATGGCCTCACCCAAGCTTGCTCGCATCATGCGCTCGTACGGCACGGCCAGCCAATTTGCGCGTAATTTATTAAATATGCAATTTGATACTGTAACCATAGAGGTAGACCGTACAAGTCGCAGTGTCCGTAAACGCTATGGCGACAAGGCCACAATTAATTTAATTTTTTCAGGTCAACACTTAGGCAATAAAGTGGATGACTTTCGCTCTGTGGTACTCGTTAAACGTAAAGGCACTTGGTTTATTGACCGCATTAAAGCCGATCCTTACGCTCGCTAAAACATAAAAAACGCCACATCAGTGGCGTTTTTTTATTGCGGTTTATCACCACACGTTAAAGCGTATCAAAGGCATCCACCGCTATGGCGTCATTTTTCAAGCTTTCTGCATTTAATACACGCTCTGCTTCTTCATCAGTAATGAGTTTTGCATAGCGGGCTTTCTCAGCCGCCTCACTGATGGTGGTGGTTTTGCCTAACTTGCCGCCTTTTCGTAACGTATTCAGGGTTTGATACACATCTTTTGCTTCATGCATGGCTAAAAACGCATGCTCCATAATACCTTTGCCATCCCCTTCACCGACATAACACAAGTGCGTTAAGCGGTCGCGGCACACAGATGGCGTACTTAAGTGGTCGCAAATGGCTTTAAGGGTGTCATCACTTGGCTTTTTGAAATGGTTACCAAGGGGCAAAGCTAGGCGCTTGATGATAAAGCCGATTACTTTATTTGGATAATTATCACCTAGCTCTTCAAAGGCAATCCCGATTTTATAAAGTGCTTGCTCTACTCCATAGCGGACAAAGGGTAAATCGGCTTGCTGGCGACCTTGCTCTTCAAAATATCTAAGGACGCAAGAGCCTATGTAAAGCTGACTAAGTACATCACCTAAACGCGCAGAAATCATCTCACGGCGCTTTAAGTCGCCCCCTAAGGTGAGCATGGCAATATCCGCACTCACAGCGAGTGCACGGCTCATCCGCCCAAGTAACTTATAATAGTGGCTTACTTCACCGCTGACTGGGCTGGGTGCAAAGTGACTGCGCGTTAGACCATGGAACACACTCATCACAGCGTTTTCACCCGCATGTAAAATATGGCTTAGTAATAAACCATCAAACTCTTTTAAGCCTTGCTCTTCATCTGGGTTAGCTGCAGCAGCCATTTCCTTTAGCACATACGGGTGGCAACGGGTCGCACCTTGACCAAAAATCATTAAATTACGGGTAAGTATGTTCGCCCCCTCAACGGTAATTGAGATTGGGGTGCCCATGTAACTATGGCCTAGGTAATTATTTGGCCCAAGTTGAATCGCTTTACCTGCATGCACGTCAAAGGCGTCATTAATGATGGTGCGGCTCAGCTCAGTCATATGATATTTAGCTATCGCGGTGATGACCGAGGGGCTTAAGTTCAAATCGATGCTGCCCGCTGTAGTCACACGCATCGCCTCTAAGGTGTAGTTATTACCGCCAATGCGGCCTAGTGCCTCTTGAATGCCCTCAAATTGCCCAATCGATACCCCAAACTGTTTACGCACCATGGCGTAGGCACTAGTCATACGGGTGGCTAAATGGCCTGTGGCAGTACCAAGGGCTGGCAGTGAAATCCCGCGTCCTGCGCTTAAGCACTCCACCAGCATACGCCAACCGCGTCCTGCAAAGGCAGGGCCACCAATAATCCAATCAATTGGGATAAACACATCTTCGCCTGAGGTAACGCCATTCATAAAGGCCATCGAGAGTGGATCGTGGCGTTTGCCTATATTAACCCCAGGGTGAGACGTTGGAATAAGCGCACAAGTAATGCCGAGATTGGCTTCATCGCCTAATAAGCCATCAGGATCGTAAAGTTTAAATGCAAGACCAAGCACATCCGCTACCGGTGCTAAAGTAATGTAGCGTTTATCCCAAGTTAAACGAATCCCGGTGACAGTTTTGCCCTCATGCTCCCCCTCACACACTATGCCTGAATCGGGAATGGCGCCCGCATCAGAGCCTGCATCAGGGCCTGTTAAGGCAAAACATGGCACCACCTCGCCTGAAGAGAGCTTAGGTAACCAGTATGACTTTTGCTCTTCGGTGCCGTAGTGCATTAGCAGTTCACCAGGGCCTAGGCTATTTGGCACCATCACAGTGACTGCAGCACTTAAGCTTTGCGTGGCTATGCGCGCCACAATGGTGGAATTAGCAATGGCTGAAAATTCTAACCCGCCATAGCTTTTCGGAATGATCATGGCAAAAAAGCCATGCTCTTTAAGGTAATTCCAAACGGGTTTAGGTAAATCTCTTTGGTTGTGGACGATATCGTAGTCATCGAGCATCGCCAATAAAGGCTCCACTTTCTCATCTAAAAACGCTTGCTCTTCAGCGGATAATTTTGGCTGCCCTAAATCAAATAAGGCTTGCCAATCCGGTTTACCGGAAAAAAGCTCCCCGTCCCACCAAATGTCCCCGGCTTCCATTGCTTGACGTTCAGTATCCGAAAGTGGCGGCAATACTTTTTTAAAAATACGAAACGCCGGCCTTGAAATCACATTCATCCGAATGTCTTTGACGGCAAACACCACTACCACCGCAACCAGCAATAATACAAGCACAGTACCCATGAGATATTCCTTAAAAAACATTGATTTATATAATCAATTTCGCCATATGTCTGCTGTTTAGTATGGGACACGAACAGCCGTAGGATCAAGGGGATTTATGCTTGCTCAATGCCTTTGAAGTAAACACTCACGGCACAGCCCAGAGCGTTTACCCCATGTATTCTGGGTGTTACTATTAACTGGATAATAACAATGTAATCAAAGGACTCACATGACTTCGCGTGCATTTAAATTAAGTGTGACTGCGGCACTGGTTGGTGCTTCACTGACACTCGTTGCTTGCAACGACACTCAAACACAAGCGCCTAAAGCGCAAGCCGAAGCAGCTTTGACTGCTGCTGATGCGAAAACCTTCCTAGCGAACACAGCGAAAGAGCTTGATACCTTATATCAAGAAGTCTCTCGTGCTGAGTGGATTTACGCTAACTTCATCACTCATGATACTGCTCAGTTGTCAGCTTCTGCTAACCGTAAAATCACCGAAGCGGTTGTGCGCCTAGCAAATGAAGCAGCAAAGTTTGATGACATCACTCTAGATACAGACAGCCGCCGTAAACTTGATAAGTTAAAACTGGCACTGACCCTGCCGGCACCACAAGATGCCGAAAAAACCGCACAATTAAGCCAAATTGCCGCTGAGCTAGGTGGTTTATACGGTAAAGGGAAATATTGCCAAGAAGACGGTACTTGTTTAAGCCTAGGCCAAATGACAGCCAAAATGGCATCAAGCCGTGATTACAATGAGCTACTGGATATTTGGCAAGGTTGGCGTCAAGTGTCTAAGCCAATGCGTGATTTATATTCACAGCAAGTGGCGTTAACCAATGAAGGTGCACAAGAGCTAGGCTATGCAGACACAGGCGCTATGTGGCGCAGTAAATACGACATGCCAGCAGATGACTTTGCAAAAGAACTTGACCGTATTTGGGGCCAAGTAAAGCCATTATATGACTCATTACATTGTCACGTACGTGCCAAATTAGGTGAAAAGTACGGCGAAGACAAAGTACCGCAAGACCAACCTATTCCTGCGCACTTACTAGGCAACATGTGGGCACAAACTTGGGGCAACATCTACGATGTGGTAGCACCTGAAAACGCCGATCCTGGTTACGATGTGACTGAGCTTCTTGCAAAACACAACTATGATGAAATCAAAATGGTTGAAGGCGCTGAAAAGTTCTTTACGTCTATGGGCTTTGAACCATTACCAGAGACCTTCTGGGAGCGCTCACTGTTCACTAAGCCGCAAGACCGCGATGTTCAGTGTCACGCCAGTGCTTGGAACCTAGATAATAAAGACGACTTACGTATTAAGATGTGTATCCAGCGCACAGGTGAAGAATTCTCAGTGATCCACCACGAGCTAGGCCACAACTTCTACCAGCGTGCCTACAACACACAGCCAATTTATTATCAAGAAAGTGCTAACGACGGTTTCCACGAAGCCATTGGTGACACTATCGCCCTGTCTGTAACACCGGCTTACCTAAAAGAAATTGGCCTTTTAGACGAAGTACCGGATGAGTCAAAAGACATTGGCTTATTGATGAAAATGGCCCTTGATAAAATCGCCTTTATCCCATTTGGTTTATTAGTAGATCAGTGGCGCTGGAAAGTATTCTCAGGTGAAGTAACGCCTGAAAACTACAACCAAGCTTGGTGGGATTTACGTGAAAAGTATCAAGGTGTTGCTGCGCCAATCGCACGCAGTGAAGCGGACTTTGACCCAGGTGCAAAATACCACGTACCAGGTAACACACCTTACACCCGTTATTTCCTAGCGCACATTTTACAATTTGAATTCCACAAAGCCTTGTGTGAAATTGCCGGTAACGAGCAAGCTATTCACCGCTGCTCTGTGTATAACTCAAAAGAAGCCGGTGAGCGCTTAAATGCCATGTTAGAAATGGGCTCAAGCCGCCCATGGCAAGAAGCTCTTGAGTCAATCACAGGTAAACCAGAAATGGATGCCACAGCGATTTTAGACTACTTCGCACCGCTTCAAGCTTACCTTGATGAACAAAACCAAGGCCGAAGCTGCGGTTGGTAAGTACGACTTTGAAAGCGGCTGAAAAGCCGCTTTTTTTCTGCTAAAACAAAAATAAAAAACAGGAATACCATGTTAAAAGCACTTTCTTTAAAACAAAAAGCCTTTGTAGGTATCGCAGCCCTTGCAACCGTTTCTAGCACTTATAAAACCGGCGGCTTTTTATTGGGGTTTGCATCAGCGCTCCTGGTTGTCACCCTTATCAGCATCACTATCGATGTGGTACGGATAAAACGCGCTTCTTAAACGTCTAAACATCAAGAACATGTCTTCGAAAGAGCTTATCCATGCAATCTTGCTTGCAGGCTATTTCCTTGGTCTTGCCATATTAGCGCCTTTTTGGCTTAAACATCCTTGGTTAATCGTTGGGTTTGCTTTTATCAATACAGTGAGCCTAATTGGCTACGGATTAGATAAGTGGCTGGCAGTAAAAGGTATCCGGCGTGTGCGCGAGCGTGACTTACTATGCTGTGACTTGCTTGGTGGCTGGTTAGGTGGTTATTTAGGGCAGCAACTTTGGCGGCATAAAACCACCAAACGTCCTTATCAAACTCGATTTTGGCTTATTTATGGATTCCATATCTTGGCAATCATTGTCGGCTATGTGTATTTCTTTGAGGTGTGATTTGCCGCAATACCTTGTTTATAAACACCTTTGCTGGTTACACTCTCAAGCTCATATACTTAACACGGAGTGAGTTTATGCATCCTTTTTACTTCATCCCCGCAGCACGTCGCGTTTGCTAATGCCATTAATAACGAGCCAATAATGAGTCAAAAAATCCAAACCAAATTGAACGATCAAGCTCACTTATGCCAAGCTGTCGGTGATACCCCGATCCCATGTGGTTACCATCAGTCGCGTGTACATTGCCAATTTATAGGCATTGAAGCGAGCTTGTTAGCAAGTAACCAAAACCAATTTCATACCTTTTTAAAACAAAATAACGATGTAAAACAGCTCGCTAAATGGTTCACTGCTAAGCAGCTCCCTGCGGGCAGTTGGTATCTCGTTAAAGAGCAGCGCACTTGGCTAGAAGCCAAACTTACCCAAGTGCTCAGGACTCACCCAAATGGCGAGCCATTTCATATTATGATTGCGGGCGTAGCAAGCTATGTGCATGCCTTTGGCCAACTCTTTATTATTATGAATACCTTAAGTGCACTCCCCTGTGCTCCAAAAGTCACTATCACTTTTGCTGATAAATGCGCATTCCCACTTGAGCAAATTCAAGCCCTGCTCAAACAAGTCAGTCAGCGCCATGGTCTCATGGGGTATCGTTTTAAACTGGGCAGCAGTCAATTTAAGTGCCCAAATGCGTTAGCTAAATTACTCAAAAAGCATAAAGTTCACTTAAGGGAGCTGACTATCCACTGTGTGCAAGGCGACTTAACGGATGAAACACGCTTTACGAGCGAAAGCTTTAACCTCATTACTGAGCATTTCTTAACGTCTTTGCTTTACAAAAACTTCGCCGCCATTGCCCCTATTCGTAAAAACTACCAGCGATGGCTAAAACCTCAAGGGACATTGCTAAGTGCAGATGGTATTCGTAAGGATTCAGATGACTACAATGAGTTTGTGGCGCTCAACCAAGCACAAGGGCTAACGCTTCTCGATGACATGAGTCAAGCCGTGTGGGATCCTTACGGCTTACCCGAAGATATGTTTCAAAGCATCCTTGAGGGGCCAATCACACGGCCAATTCCAGTTGAGCTAGACAACACACTTTCTGGGTTTATCAAACATGACTAAAACGTTTAAAGGCGATGATATCAAGGGTAAAAACCTCAGCAAACAAGACTTATCCGGCGCCATATTCGAACAATGTGATTTAAGTGGTACGTCTTTTTTTGAGTCTAATTTAAGTGGTGCGCAGTTTATCCGCTGTGTTGGGGCGCCTAATTGCTTTACTCACTTTGAAAAAGCCACTATGACAGGTGTCATCATGCAAGGGTGTCGTTTTGAAAACGCGAATTTAGACGACGCCAATTTACACGGTGCTAAATTAAGAAACACCACCTTTTACGGCGCTCACGCTCGAAACTCTCATTGGGATGAGTCACGTTTGGATGACGTTAATTTCGCCATGGTGGATTTTGATTTAGCCAGCTTTAGAAACGTCAAAGTACTTAGGGTGCAATTTAAACCGGCAATTACCACCGGCACGAGGCACTTCTTACGCTTACTAAAGCAAAACAAAACCAGTAAACGCACTATTTTTACCTCAGGCACTGAGCTGTCACCTTTCATTGCTTATTGCACCCGCGAATACCGTTTATCCCTGTTATTACTGGAAATAGAGTCATTAAGTTTGATGAAAAAGCTGCCACGCGTGGTGTTTGCGACCTTAATTGGGTTGGTATCTGACTTTGGGCATTCGTTATCGCGCTGGTTGATGTCAGCGGGAGTGATAGTCAGTGTGTTTGCAGCTTATTTTTACACCTTTAAGCACGCCGCGTTTCCGACTATGAGCAGTGCTTGGCACCATGCCTTACTGCATTTTATCAACCAAGGGACATTCTCGTTGGCAAGTAATGGGCCGGTACAAACGCTACTGAATGTATTGGGTTATTTTATGCTAGGTATGTTGATTTCAATTATTACTAATCGATTTGTGAGCCGCTGGTAAAGCGGCTTCAACTATTGGCAAAGGGCGTTTTCTTCGCACATTACCTGCATGGCGGTTTTGGCTTTTTGGTTGCCGAGGTCGGCGGCTTTAGTAAACCACATTTTGGCGGTATTAAAGTCTTGCTCCACGCCTTCACCGTCACGGTATAAAGTTGCAAGGTTGTATTGCCCCCAAGAATCACCTGCTTCGGCAGCTTCTGAAAACGCATTAAATGCCCCGCTAAAATCCCCAGCTTGATAGGCCGTTAAGCCAACTTGGTTATAAGGATTAAATTTAGGTCCATGATAGAGCGGCTTTGGGCGCTCTGGTTGACGTACTATGCCACCAAATAACATGAGACCTTCTGGGCGATAAGCATTAATAAGCGCTGCACGTGATGCCAATTGGCTAAGATTGTTGAGGTCGAGCTTTAAAGTACGATTAGTGAAATACCCCGGGTGCATTAAATTATCGAGGCGAATTGCTTTGATGAGATCCCGTTTACGATGGTAACTGTAATTAGCAAGTAGCAAATGAACGTGTGTGTCATCCACTTTCATCACTTTGGCCGCTAAGAGTTGCTTTTGGTAATGCTGCTCGGCACTGAACTTGCCTAAATCTAGGATGTAAAAATCATTACGCTGTGGGGCTTCTAAAATCGCAGTTTGTGCCGCTTGTTTTTTGGCATAGTTTAAATAGCCAAAGATGAGTACAGCACTGAGCACACACGCCCCTATACTGTGATAACACAACAGGCCTACTTTTTTTAAAACGGATGAGTTTATCTGAGTACGAATAGGCAAAAAGGGGATCCCGCAAAAATTAACATAGCGGATACGATAATCACTGTGTGCGTTGGTAAAATGCGCTTCTTTTAGTTCAAATAAAAACATCGTTCCCCCTGCGTTTTTATTAGTATAAAAAGTGCTATCAGCAATAGCTCCCAAAAAAGTGTGAGCAAATGTGTCTGATTTATAAGCACCTTTTATTAAAGCAGCTTTTTAGTGGATGTAAAAAAACCCGCATAAAGCGGGTCTATTATTTAGTTAAATTTAGAATTGCGCACTTACACCAACGCGGTAAATGCTGTCATCTAAGTCATCCATTTCAGCGTAACTGGCACTGACTGAGAAAGTATTATTGAAGTAATGACGACCACCAATTTCATAAAAGCCATCATTAGCGAGTTTGGCAAAGGTCGACGTGCGTTCATTAAAGAAGTACTC
>JBGTXC010000041.1:0-14633 GCA_041937835.1 Alteromonadaceae bacterium
TTGATTAAATACCGTAGTGCCTATGATGTCCGAGGGAAGTAAGTCACTGGTAAATTGCACCCTTTGATAAGAAAGCCCAAGCGTAATGGCAAGTGCGTGGGAGAGGGTGGTTTTACCCATACCGGGTAAATCTTCAATTAAAAGGTGGCCTTTAGCCAATAAGCAGGTGAGCGCCAGTTTTATCTCCGGCTCTTTGTCTAACACCACAGTGCTTAGCATAGTGACTACAGAATTGAGCTTGTCATACAGCTGCATTAAATAACTCCAAGCGTTTAATAACAGTATCGATTTTCTTGGCATTAAAAGGTTTAGCGATAAACCCTTTAGCACCAAGCTCCCATGTTTCTTGTACGTTTTGAATGGAATTATGACCAGAGCACATGATCACATGGGTGTGAGGGTGGTGCGTAGTAATAAAGGATAGAATGTCTTTACCGTTTGAGTCAGGTAATTCAATGTCTAAAAATACGGTTTGTGGTTGTGTGTTGGCTAAAAGCGCTTTAGTTGCTTTGAAATCCGTAGCATGCGCAACGTGTGTAAAGCCAAGGCCTGATAAAATATGCGCTAAGTATTCACACATTTCTGGCATGTCATCAACAATTAAAATGGGCTCTAAGTGCTTAAAATCGTCCATATTTTTAGCCTTTTTTTTGCATACTATGCCAGCTAATTTAAATGTGCAAATAGATGCCTTAAGTTGCTAAGTCCGATATTGGCTAGTATCGGACATTTTATAATGCTAGGGGGCTAAGGTTTGTTTGTAAGCAAAGTACTTGGCGGTTTTTAACAAAAAATAAGCCGTTAATTTAGCAAAAAAAACCTTAGATTGAGAGATGCCTAGCTATGGTTTAGCAATTTGGCGCTCTAATACTGCCAAACTGTATTACTTTCGCCTAACTTAAGTGATTGCGCCTTTCATCTGTGGTTACCGCCTTAGGCTATGAGTGAATGAGTCAGCGTATTACTGTCAAATAAAGAAATACTTTAAGCTTTAAGTATTGCTATGAAGAAGATTATGCTTTCAAACGGAATCTGAGTACTTTCTTGAATACTTACACAATTCCTGATGTAACCGGTTAAGTTAAAACTGAGGTTACCTCAAACAAGGAGTCGTAGAAGGTTCAGGTCATAAACCAAAATCTCAACTTAGATTCTGATTCTAAGGCGTGTTTTTTGTGTTTTAAGAACATGTGATTGGGTACGTACACTGAAACGAGTAAAACAATATGGTGATTTGTCGTGGTAATTAGCTAAGCGATTTAGCCAAATAAACCGTTTTGTCATTGTTTGCAGCATCTGGCACTTAGGTTGATTTCAAATAAAACACTAACCATTATGAGTTAAAAAGTGGTTGATGTGATTTTTAAACTTTGAAGTTACCTTGTCTAAATGACTTATTTGCATTAGTGATTAGTGGAAATTCCTTTTGGCCAAAAAAGCTGATGATAGGAAAACTTTGTTAAAGCTAAGAATCAGAAAGCCAATCCTAAAGCGCTAGAAACCCATCTCTCATATTGAGATATACACTACAAGCATAGTTCTTATAATTTATATTATGTTAAATATGATAGTTGTGTTGGTATAGCTACGCTTTAAATTATTTCAAGTACGCGCTTAGCCACCTCTTTGTATGATTTACCCACCTTTATTGCTACATCACCTGTAAGCTGTATGGTTTGGTTAGTTTGTCCTGTGATGTGTTTTTTATTTACTACGTATGATTTATGGATTTGGATAAAGGCATCATTTGGTAATCGGTTCAGTAATTCTTTAAGTGTGGTGTTTGCAAGTAACATGGTTGGTGTGTGCTCGTCACTCAAATTTGGCATTTGCCATACTTTTACGTAGTTGCCGTACGCTTCTAAGTATCCAATATGATCAAGAATGATTTTGTGTTTATCTCTGCCAACTTTAAGCACAATGGAGTCATCCAGCGGGCTTGTGTTTTCTTTGCTCAGTTTTGCTTTATCTAAGCTAAGCATCTGCCTTACTTTATCAAGTGCTGTATTAAACCGCGCTTCACTTACAGGTTTTAACAAGTAATCGGTTACGGCTAGTTCAAACCCAGCAATGGCATATTCAGAATACGCACTGATGATCACCACTTGAGGTTTATTCCCTAAGACTTTAAGCATCTCAATGCCAGATAACCCCGGCATGTTGATATCCAAAAACAATAAGTCGACTGTGTTTGCTGCTAAGTACTGTAAAGCTTGTGTGGCATCTGTGCACTTTGCACACACCTGTATGTCATTATGGGTTTTTAAATAATGCGTAATAACGTCATGGGCCAATGGCTCATCATCTATGATAAGCGCCTTAATTTGATGGGTGCTTTTAGTGTTATTCATGGTTGGGTGTTAGCTTTATTGTAAGTTCACTTAACCAAAGGCCGCTTTTAATTGGTTCACTTTTAAACTTTGCGTGATCTCGCTGCAATAGCGCTAAGCGCCTCACTAAATTTTGATTCCCAACACCGGCTATTTTGTTATTCTCCGTGAAGGTATTGGTTACGCGAAAATGTAAGATGCCATTTTGAATCGAAAGTTTAATTTTGACATGCGCACTCCCCATTCTTTGCTCAACCCCATGCTTTATCGCGTTTTCAACCAACATAATGAGTAATAAAGGTGGCAAGTCCCAGCCTTTAGTCTCTTCGGTGATATCTGTTTCTATGATCACATCCTCTGTTAAGCGCATTTTATGCAGCTTGATATAATTTATGAGGTATGTGACGTCTTGAGAGAGTGGCACTAAAGATTTTTGCCCTTCATACACTGTATAGCGGAGTAATTCTGACAAGGTTAACACCATGCCAGGTGCCTTATCCGATTGAGTTAAGGTTAATGCGTATAGGTTGTTTAAGGTGTTGAACAAAAAATGCGGATTGATTTGCTGCTGTAGCAATTTGAGCTCTGTGTTGGTTTGTTCGTGAGTGAGCTCAGCCATACGCTGGCTTTGCTGTTGGCGCTCAAAGGCAAGAATAATGGGTGAACTAAACACCAATAACCAAAATACGACTTGAAAATTAATCGGCGCAAATGGGTTATGATCTTCTGATGGTAACAGAGTTTTTTCAGGCACATTGATTGGCATAGACAAAATAACCTGTGCTAACAAAGGTGTTAGCAGCACTATGGTGACGATAGCCCCACATAAAAAAACAAATACCCCCTGCTCTGCCAGCAATCGTCTTACTAATAGATAGCGATTAATAAAATAAATCAGCGCGCAACACAGGGCAATGATTGTAAATTGCAGCCAATAACCTAAAAATCGTGGCAACTCCTCAAGAATGAGTGCGATATCCAATACCGGGTGCAAGGGTTGATTACGCATTGGATCTGGGTCGTTGATAAAGATCCCGGCAATAAAAGACGCCCATAACACGGCAATCACACACACTGTGCTGTCTAACGTCATTAATGATTTAAATTGCCAGTGTGTTTTTGTGTGCCAGCCCGTTTGAATGAGTAAACTAAAAAGGCTTGCGCCAATTAATAGTTGCCACCCCTCTTGCTGAATCAAAAGCCCGTTTAGGTTTTCGACCTGTGCCGAAAAGATAATACTTACTAAGGGGTATAGACCAAAAGCGAGTACCCAAAGCCCGACTTTTTGTTTTTTTGTAACACTAAGTCCTTTATGAAAACACACATAATGCGCCGCCAACAATGGCAATGAGGCTAAAAGTAATTTTGCAGCAAGCACAATAAACTCGAAATGACCTAGGGCGTTTAAAGCAGCGGATGTTTGCTGCCAAGCATGTTGTTGGTCAAAGTGCGCCCAGGTAACGGCAATCAGTAACGCAGCGAATAAGGGCAGTAAACCAAATAGTGCTTCCCTACTCACAAAATTATGCAATTGATTTAAGTTACCGCTCATCGGGGTGGGTAAAAAGCGTCGACTCACGTCCTTAAGGCCTTTTGTAATATCTGCATTCCTTTGGCTTTATCTTACTGCAATTATGCCCACTCTTTGCAATTTAAATTGCTATCAATGACAAAGAGCGTCTTTTATATGATGAAAGTACTCAGAGCCTAGGTTTGAATGGTTGAGATACTTTTATCCTTTAACTTATTCCTTTCATCCTTCATCCATTGTGAAGATTCGCACCTTTGTTAGTTTGAAAATATGACTACTCAATGGAGCGCATCATGCTAACAATTAAAGGACTCAATAAAACCTATTCAGACGGTACCCAAGCACTCAACAATATTAATTTAACACTACCTACTGGCATGGTTGGCCTACTTGGGCCAAACGGTGCAGGTAAATCGACCTTATTACGCACGTTGGCTTGCCTGCAAGCACCTAGCAGCGGCAGCATCCATTTTGCTGGGTGTGACATACTCAAAAACCCAACCGCATTACGTGCCCAACTTGGCTATTTACCGCAAGAATTTGGTGTTTATCCGCATATGTCCTGTAAAGCCTTGCTGATGCACTTAGGCGTTTTAAAAGGTGCCACGGGTGAAGCACTTAAATCACAAATCGACGCTCTTTTATCTCTCACTAATTTAACACAACACGCCAACAAAGCCGTGACTGCGTTTTCAGGAGGTATGCGCCAGCGCTTTGGTATAGCGCAAGCCCTATTAGGTGATCCCAAATTTCTAATAATGGATGAGCCAACCTCAGGGCTCGACCCACAAGAGCGCGATAAGCTTCATGATGTGTTGGTTTCCATCAGCCAAAATAAACTCATTTTACTTTCAAGCCATATCGTGGAAGACATAGAAAACCTCTGTCCTTATGTGGCGCTAATACAAGCTGGGCAAATAAAGGCCCAAGGTGGTGTCAAAGACCTAATCGCCCCCTTAACTGGGCATATTTGGCTGACAAAAACACCCCCAAATAAAAGTGCATTATTACTGAACAAACATTTTCGCCACGGTGAGGCGTTTTACCGCGTTTATGCATCCCATAAGCCAAGCCAAGATGCGACGGCTTTAGCACCTAGCCTGCAAGATACCTATTTTTATGCCTTAGCCTCTAATAAAAACAATACCTTAGAGGAAGCCTGCCATGCTGAATAATGAACTTAATTACTTAATTCGCCAGCCGTTATTTTGGTTAAGTGCCCTGATTTTTTTATGCATTGCCGGCATAGTAAGTTACGGCGCCCCCGACCCTGACACTCTAGGCCTAAAGCTTTTTTACTTTAAATCCATGACCATGCTAATGCTTGGGGTACCTTTATTATGTGCTGCGATTGCGCCGCTTTGCGTGCTACGTGATAGCACCTCCAACATGACTGAACTGGTGCTTGCCACTCCTCAAACCAATGTGAATCGCACCTGGATACGGTTTGCGGCACTTAATTTAGTCATTTTTACTCTGTGCGTGTTGGCAAATACTCTTATTGCTTTTTTAGTGTTGGGGCCTTTGGCAGTGCCATTGTTTGATCAGCTCCAAGCAATGGTGTGGAGCTTAGCTCTCCTTTATTTACCTAGCGTGCTTTTTTGTACAAGCCTTTGCATGTGGTTGGCATCCCGTTTTAATAGTGTGCCTGTGATTTACTTCGCCTCTGGCTTACTTTGGGGCGGCTACATGACACTGGCCAGTATGAGTGGCATCACCATTATGGCAGGCAGTGTGATTGCAAATACGACTTTGCTAAATACCATGCTGGTGTTAGACCCTTTTGGGCTAAGTGCGGTGTTTGCACAGTTTCGTGATGCAAAGACCATCCCTACACTCGATTTAACCCTTATTGTTAATCGCTTAGTATATGTATGTATTGCGGCTGGTCTCATGTTCTTTACCCTCACTTGTAAACAGCCCCTACTTAACAAAACACGCGGTGCTCCTCGCGCTTTCAAATTTCGCTTTGCTTTACCTTTTAGTTTTACATTAAACGTGCAAAGCCCACTGTTACAGTTAACCTTAAGCGCCATCAAAATGGTGCTGTTTAGCCGGCTTAACCAACTTGTTTTACTTTTTTGGTGTGCGCTTATTTTTAGCGAGGTACTGGCTGGGATTGATTATTTAGAGCCCATGTCTCAGAAAAACCCCACATCACTTGATGCATGGGCGCGTGTTGCTTACGACATAGTACCCGCTTTTGGTGCGGTACTGATTGCGTTTTGGCTTTGGCAAATGTGTTTTCGTGACAGCCTTAGCAAAATGGCAGAGCTTATTGCAAGTACTCACACTAGCAACCTGATGCTCTCGCTTAGCCGCGTTATTGCAGCGTGGGTTCTGATTGCTGTGTTACTAACCCTGTGTGCTGCGTCTGTACTTTTAGCAGAGTGGTATGCACACAGTGAGGTGCTCCCCTTATTTTATTTAAAACAATGTGCGTTAGTGGCATTGCCTTTAATGATCCTCTCCGTGGTGTTTGTTGCCCTATTTACTGTTATTAGAAGCCCCATCAGTGCCGGTTTAGCCGTTTTTTTACTCTTTATTGTTAAATTAACACCTGTGATGGTGCTGCTTGGGTTTGCTCACCCGTTTTGGGACGTTGCAGGTTTACCATTACAGGCTGCTGACTTTGTTTGGGGGTTTGGTGCAAGTTTGCATGCGTATGTGCCGTTTGCGTTTTTCTGGGGTCTCATTGCTTGCTGTTTGTTTTTGCTTTCAAATGTGTTTTCACACCGGGGAACGGGGTTACAAGTAACGCAATTGCGCCTCTTGGCTTTTAAGCAAAAAGCGGTGGCCACAGCGCTTTTTGCCGCTACCGTACTGATTGGCTTTTTGTTTCACCATTTACTGATTGCTGAGCGCCCGCTTTTACACAAAAGCGACCAACATGCATGGCGTGCGGCCTATGAAACTCAGTATGGTGAATGGCAAAAGCGCCACCAGCCGTCGCTTACTCATTTAAAAGTGAAAGGGGATTTTTACCCAAGCCTAGGCAGCGTTGATTTTAAGCTTACCTACACCCTTAAAAATAGGACGAATGAGGCTATATTCTCATTGTTGTTAAGTGGCGTACCTGGGTATCACTATGATGATGTAACGCTTTCTAAAGCGGCTACCTATTTTGCAGATACTGAGTTAAACCAACATGTGTTTACCTTAGCTGAGCCTTTATTACCGGATGAAGCGCTCACCCTTGATGTGGCGATTAATTATCAACAAGCGCGTTTGTGGCCTGTAAGCTTGCACCATATTGTGTCGCCTGAATTTAGTTATGTTCGCTCAGCGCCACTCCTTCCACACATAGGGTTTAATCCTGACTTCAAACTGATTGACTCAGCCACACGGTTAAAATTTGGTTTAGATACGCTAAATCGCCAAGCACCTTCTGAGTTGGCAGCTCATGCTATACCTAGGCCTCGCACGCACATCCATAGCATCATGACTACGGATAAAGGGTTTTACCTTGTTGCCCCGGGTACTTTGATAACTAAAAACGAGCAAAATAACCGTGTTACTGCTGAATTTAAAACGCAAGTACCCACGCGCCCCATCGCGGCGTGGTTTTCTTTACCATATGAGGCATTGACTGACCAAAGTGATGATACTCAGCTTTATGTGTACGCGCCTTCTCATGAAGACTCACTGACACAAGCCAGTGCCCAAATCACTTTAAATGCGATGGCTGATACCTTAGCTTGGTTTAATGCACATATAAGCCCTTATAAAGGCAAGCGCCTTAATATGATTGCCGCACCCGATTTAGGCTTTACCGGGTATGCTTTACCCCACAGTATGATGATTGCCCATGGCGTGGGCTTTAGGGCTGAGGTTGCAAGTAGCCACAGAGGCAATCCTGTCTTTGATCAGCGTTATCGCCGTGCCGTGCATGAAACCGCGCACCAATGGTTTGGCCATGATATAGGCTATGGTCTTGCTGATGAACGCGCGTTTTTGGTGGAGTCGCTGGCTAAATACGTGGAGCTTGTTTTACTTTTGCAATACCGCGGTGAAAGTGAACGAAATGCCCTAGTGCAGTATGAATACCAAAGGTATCGCAACGCCATGGCAAACATGCTTTATCAGCCAGTACCACTGATTCATGCCACCCATGCCTTTGACATGTATTCGCGCGCCACATTAGTGTTTTATATTTTACAAAACCAAGTAGGTGATGAAGCGATTACCAATGCGCTTTCATCCCTTTGGCAAAGCCATCTTGATGCCAATTTAGCGGTGCGCTCGTTGGACTTTGTTGCTGCTCTCAAAACGCACACAGATAAAAAGCATCATGGGTTGATTGATCTACTTTTTTTATCTAACGATGTGGCTTTTTTACTAGAGCACCCTGATTTCAAACACATGTTATAGCGCCTAGGTGTGTGCTTGATCACACGGTTTTTATCAGTTGGATTTCAAGCACACTTTCAATCTTTTGCTTTTGGCCATTCCAAATGTATTTATAGTGCCCACCTTGTACAGGAATGGTCATGGCGGTTGGTTTAAAGGCAGCAACACACTCGCCGCCTTTATCTCGCACGCTATAGTAAATGAGCCCTGCGCTGCCCTCAGCCCTTAATGATTTTGCAAATTCTTGCGGCGCTTGATAATCATCATGGTACAGATCATGAAATTGCTCTGAGCGTACATCATGTAAGGGCACAGCCACTTGATTAATGTAACAGCGCATGGTGATTTCCGTGTCTGGCTCATTAGTGGCTTCTAGAAACCGTTCTTTGTGATAAATGGTTTCGGCGAAGGCGGTATTTAAACTTTTTGCTCCGTAATACACTCCATATTCTGTACCATCACTAAAACGTGATGCTCGCCCTATGTGGGTAAATGCCGCCATCAGCGGTGAACTACCTGGCCCTGCGATGCGCTCATCCATTGGCACACGGCTGAGGTCGCCCACTTCTTCTTTGAGCCTGTCGTTAGTGAGCGATTCAAGCGCATACACAATCTCGAGTTCATCTGGGTCTGCAACGCGTTCAAATAAAGCAATAGGTGGAAAATGACTTGCCACCAAACGATGTACTTTAGGCCACTGTGGTAAACAGGTTTTAACCGCGCTGAGCATCTAAGTACCGTCTTAAGTCGCTTAAATTTACGATACTGCCTTTTAACATAAAGGCTAATGCACTTTGGTTGTTAAAGGCTTTATTCGGTTTATGCGGCCAAGCATCCGCTTGCTCACGACTTGGAAATAAAATCCCTAAGGCTTTATAAATCCCGATGATGTACGAAATGCGCTCTAGGGTGTCGAAACTAAGGTGTGTGACTTTGGCGTTTTTCCAATTATAAAAGGTCGACTCAGGTGGGTTACCCAGTAAGATGCGCTGATCTTTGGCTTTTACTTGCCAAGCCGCCATGATGTTAAAAAACACGTTTAAAGCAACTTTGGCTGTTTGCCTTGGGTCTTGCGATAATGTTTTGTCTGTTAATGCTGCCATAAACACTCCATATTTAGAGTTATTTTAAGAATACTCCAAATGGAGTGGTTTTCAAGCTGTATATATGCATCGTACACAAAGTGCGTTACTAAATCGGATGAGCTTTAGACCTAATTAGAATTAACGTTTTAGCTTTTACTGCGTGTTTTATTACTGGCACTTAATGATAGGGATATCTGGCCAGTGGGTGGTGTATCTAGGTGATAAAAAATCACGGCGCATGTGCCAACCCGCTGAGCGTTTAGCACTGGCAAGTGCCACAGTGCCATCGCCATAGCGACTATTTACGGCATCCATACAGGCCATGAGCTCGGGGTTATCTAGGCTTGGGTAAAATAAGTCCTGCTGCGCCCCTTCACAATCTTCGAGCTCTATCGCCCCTACACCACACTTGTGGTATTGCACTCCTTGATGAAACAAACCATGAAACAGTGCCTCTACAGCCTCGGCAAACACCCTTACATCTTGCGAGGGTGCATGTAACTCATGGATGTAGGATTTTTTAAAATATCCCTCATCATACGGGGAGCTATGCGCAAAAATTACTAATCGGCGCGCTAAGGATCCTTGTTGGCGGAGCTTTTTGGCAACACTGGTACAATGGCTGATCAGCGCTGCCTTTAAACTTTGTGGATCACTCACACGCTCACCAAAGCTGCGGGTGGAATAGATTTCTTTTTTGCGCGCACGCAGGGTATCCCAACCAAGGCAAGGCTCTCCATTGAGCTCCCTGATGGTTCGCGCGAGTACCACACTAAATTGACTGCGCATTTTCTTGGCGTCTTGGCAGGCTAAGTCCCACGCACTGTGGATACCGAGCGTGTTTAACCTTTGGGTTAGGCGCTTGCCTACCCCCCACACATCACTGACCGCCATATTTTTTAAAATGCGTTGCCGGGTTTGCTCTTTATCAATCACAGCAACGCCACTGGCATCATCAAACTTTTTAGCGGCGTGGTTTGCCGCCTTTGCTAACGTGGCGGTACTGCCAAAGCCAACTCCAACAGGGAGCTTGGTTTCGCGCCACACAGTGCGGCGAATGGTTTGCCCAAGTACTGCCCAGTCATCGACCACACCATGAAATCCAGAAAACTGTAAAAATGATTCATCAATGGAGTAAATGTGACTGTTATCGCTAAATCGGCCGATCACCGCCATCATGCGGTCGCTGAGATCCGCATAAAGCTCATAATTTGACGAGCGCACAACGATGTTGTGCTTATCCAATAACGGCTTCACCTTAAAATAAGGCTCAAATTTTGGGATACCAAAACGCCGCGCTATGGGGCACACAGCACAAATACAGCCATCGTTATTGGTTAGCACCACCACAGGTTGCTGGCGCAATTGAGGATCAAACACCTTTTCCGCACTGGCGTAAAACGCCACGGCATCCACTAACGCAAACATTGTGCTAATTGGGCGCTGTGTTTATGCAGCCGAATAGAACTCACCACAGTGCCTTCTAATTGAAAAGAGTCGGCGTCTGTAATGGGCATAGGTGCATACTGACTCGACGCTGAGTGCAATAAGCCGCTTTGAGTGTCTACCAGCTTGCACACAAACTCGCCATTATAGTTGGCCACAATCACATCCATGTGTTTTGGGATCACCGCCCGGTCAACAAGGAGTAAATCACCATCATAAATGCCGACACCTTGCATTGAGTCACCTGCGGCTAAGCCAATAAAGGTGGCATTGGGGTGGCGCACAAGTAATTCATCCAAAGACAGGCCAAGCTCTTTGTATTGCGCTGCAGGGGATTCAAACCCAGTGATCCCTGCATGCACGGGGATAGGTATCACTTTCATGGGGTAACTATATTTAACTGTACATATATACAGTATATTTAAAATCCCCTACTTGGCAAAGGAAAAAACGTCCATGTTCGTGCTCTGTTCTCCTTTATTTTTTAATAACATTAAGTAGAACAGCCCTTTATTGATATTTTTTAGGCACAAAAAAAGCACCCTTAGGTGCTTTTTATAAACGAGCCAAATACGGCCATTATTTTTGACGCTGTGCGTCTTTTTGCGCTTGCTTTTGTGCTTTACGGCGCTGCAAAACCGCTTGCGCTTCGTTACCTATGTGGCCTTCTCCACGCGCTTTAGCGAGTTCAATTTGCTTTTGGCGCTCAGCAAAGCGGGCGCGTTGCTCGTCAGTGACCGCGTCATGGCAATGATGGCATGACACGCCTTCGAGGTATTCTGGCTTTTGCTTTTCTTCTTCGGTAATTGGCATACGGCACGCATGACATTGGTCGTACTGGCCTTTGTTCAGGTCGTGATCGACCGCAACACGGTTATCAAACACAAAACATTCGCCTTCCCACAGGGTTTCTTCTTTTGGTACTTCTTCAAGGTACTTAAGAATGCCGCCTTCAAGGTGATATACCTCATCAAACCCTTGCTCTTTCATATAGGCCGTTGATTTTTCACAGCGAATGCCGCCGGTACAGAACATGGCAACTTTTTTGTGTTTGCTTGGGTCTAGGTTTTCCTTCGCCCACTGAGGGAACTCACGGAACGTTTTTGTATTTGGGTCAATGGCGTGTTTAAAGGTGCCAATTTCAATTTCGTAGTCGTTACGGGTATCGACCACAACCACGTCAGGATCAGAAATAAGGTCATTCCAATCTTGAGGCTTTACGTAAGTGCCAACCACTTTACGCGGATCTACCCCTTCTACACCCATGGTCACGATTTCTTTTTTCAGTTTCACTTTAGTGCGATAGAAAGGACATTCTGAGTCAAATGACTCTTTTGACACTATGTTCTCAAGGCCAGGTTGTGCGTCGAGCCAAGCAAGTACGGCATCAATGCCAGCACGTAGGCCAGAAACTGTGCCATTTATGCCTTCTTCTGCAAGCAATAAGGTGCCGCGAACGTCGTGTTCGAGCATCACATCGAGTAAGGGCTGACGAAGAGACGCGTAATGAGGAAGTGAAACAAATTTATAAAGCGCACACACCACAAATGGATGCGCGTCTGTTTGAACCGCAACTTGGGTCATAAAATTACCTTTTGTCCTGCTTTTAATACCAACCGAATCGTAAATCCGGCGCAAATCGGCGCGTATTGTACAAAAAAGTGCAGTATTTGCAAAACGCCTTTAGGGGTTTACGCCGGCCTGGGCTATAATCCGCGCGTTAATTTAATAAGGAGAGACACTTTGTCCTTTACTGACTTAGGCGTAGAGACGCGCCTTGCCACCCAATTATCCCATCAAGGGATCACCCAACCGACTGATATTCAAGCCCAAGCCATTCCACACGGTTTACGCGGCGATGACATTTTTGCTCAATCTAAAACTGGCTCAGGTAAAACACTCGCGTTTTTGCTCCCTGCGGTGCAACGTGTGATGAAACAGCGCGCCTTATCCAAACGCGATCCACGCGTGGTGATTTTGGCACCCACCCGCGAGCTAGTGACCCAAGTGTACAACCAGTGCCGCCTATTAATTGCCGGTACTAACTATAAAGCAGTCAAAGTGGTAGGTGGTGAGAACTTTAACGACCAAGTCAAAGCCTTAGCACGCGACCCGCATTTTGTGGTGGCAACTCCAGGGCGTTTAGCGGATCACGTTAAACAAAAAACCGTCTTTTTAACCGGTCTAGAGCTGCTGATTTTCGATGAAGCAGATCGCATGTTGGACTTAGGGTTTAAAGCAGAGTTGGACTTAATCGCACAAGAAGCAAACCACAGATTGCGTCAAACCATGCTGTTTTCTGCAACATTAAAGCACTCAGAAGTGGACGTGATCAGCCGCGACTTATTAAAAAGCCCAACCCACATCGAAATCACTCAAGCGCACAGTGTGCATGGCGATATCACAGAGCAATTTATTCTTGCCGATCACCTTGAGCACAAAGAAGCCCTCATGCATGCCATTTTGGCAAAAGACACTGTGCAACAAGCCATCGTGTTCACGGCAACCCGTGCAGACACAGTTCGCCTTGCAGCCCTACTTAAAGAAGCAGGACTCGATGCCATTGCCCTCTCAGGTGATGACGCACAAAACAAACGCTTAGCCATAATGGATGCGTTTTCGCGCGGGCTGCATAAAGTATTGGTTACCACAGATGTGGCCTCACGCGGCTTAGACTTACTGAACGTCAGCCACGTACTTAACTTTGACTTACCAAAACACGCTGAAGAATACGTACACCGTATTGGCCGTACTGGGCGTGCGGGTTTTAAAGGCGATGCGTTTTCTTTTGTTTCGAAAAAAGACTGGCAAAGCTTTGAGCGTTTACGGGATTTCTTAAAGCGCACCATCGAATTTAGTGACGTGCCGGGCTTAGTAGCTGAATTTAAAGGCTTTAAACCTCGTAAGCCAGTTAAGAAAAAAGCGCCTGCGCCTAAAAAAGCGGCACCACACAACGCCAAAGCCAAGCCAAAAACCAGGAAGCCAAAACGTGCTGCAGCGCCTAAACCTCAGCCATTTGATGTTGATGGCATGGCTCCGCTTAAGCGCAAACCTAAGCCAAGTGAGGGAGAGCCATCATGATCCAGAACGGAAAACGCGCAACCTTAACGGTATTAGACATAGAAGCAGAAGGCGGATATTTAGACGGCGGTCATTTAGGTGAAGTCTTTATTGCTAAAAAAGAGCTGAACGACAAAGACACCCAAGGCAGCAAGCTTGATGTGTTTGTGTATTTAGACAGTGATGGCTTGCCCATTGCGACTAAAAAAACACCTTTAGCAGAGCTGGGTGACTTTGCCCTATTACGTGTGACCCAAGTAAATAAGGTCGGTGCTTTTTTAGATTGGGGCTTAGATAAAGACTTATTAGTGCCTTTTGCGCAGCAAAAACCAAAAATGGCCGTAGGCAGTAGTTATTTAGTACACATTTACCAAGACAGTGCCTCAAAGCGTTTATGTGCCTCAAGCAACTTAAACCGCTTTATTGATAAAACGCCACCCAACTATAAGCCAAAGCAAGAAGTCGATTTAATTGTGGCTGCCAAAACTGAGCTGGGTTACAAAATGGTGGTTAACCATGCACATTTTGGTGTGGTGTATCACGACAGTGTGTTCAAACCTTTGTTTGTTGGGCAAAAACTCAAAGGCTACATTAAAAAAGTGCGTGAAGATGGCAAAATCGATTTAAGCCTAGAGGCCATTGGCATGGCGAAAATCGACAGTTTATCGGAAACCATTTTAGCCAAACTACACGCTCAGGGCGGGCGTCTTCCGATAGGAGATAAATCGACCCCAGAGCAAATAAAAAAAATACTGGGCACCAGTAAAGCAAACTTCAAAAAAGCCATTGGCAAACTGTATAAAGAAGAGCGCATCGAATTAGATGCCACGT
>JBGTXC010000042.1:0-14426 GCA_041937835.1 Alteromonadaceae bacterium
CTGGTGATGCCGGGCTGCAGTTTGCCTGTCAGTTCAACACCAACGATATCCGGCAGGCGCATCATGGAGGCACGCCCCAGCATAACGCTCTCGGCTTCCAGACCACCCACACCCACGGAGATTACACCCAGGGCATCGACCATTGGTGTGTGGCTGTCGGTGCCGACACAGGTATCCGGGAAAGCGACTCCATCGCGGTTCTGGACCACCGGAGACATCTTCTCCAGGTTGATCTGGTGCATGATGCCGTTGCCGGGAGGAATCACGTCCACGTTCTTGAACGCGGTCTTGGTCCAGTTGATGAAGTGGAAACGGTCGTCGTTGCGGCGGTCTTCGATCTGACGGTTCTTCTCGAACGCGTCTTTCTCAAAACCGGCGTGCTCAACGGCCAGGGAGTGATCCACGATCAGCTGGGTCGGAACCACAGGGTTGACCTTGGCGGGGTCACCGCCCTTCTCGGCAATGGCGTCACGCAAACCTGCGAGATCCACCAGAGCGGTCTGGCCAAGAATGTCGTGGCATACCACGCGGGCCGGATACCAGGGGAAATCCAGGTCGCGCTTGCGTTCGATCAGCTGTTTCAGGGAATCCGTCAGCACCTCAGGATCGCACCGGCGAACCAGTTGCTCAGCCAGGATCTTGGAGGTGTACGGGAGCTTGTCGTAAGCGCCGGCCTGGATGTCTTCCACGGCCTGGCGAGTATCGAAATAGTCCAGGTCGGTACCTGGCAGACTCTTGCGGTATTCAGTGTTCATGGCCGCTCCTCAATCGGAACCCACTTGGCATCCGCCGGGCCGGTGTAATCGGCGCTTGGGCGAATGATGCGGTTGTTCTCACGCTGTTCTTTCACGTGGGCGGTCCAGCCGGATACCCGGGACATCACGAAGATTGGGGTGAACAATTCGGTTGGAATGCCCATGAAGTGGTAAGCGGATGCGTGGAAGAAGTCCGCGTTACAGAACAGTTTCTTCTCGCGCCACATAACCGCTTCACAGCGCTCGGATACCGGATACAGCACGGTATCGCCCACTTCTTCCGCCAGCTTCTTGGACCACTGCTTGATGATGGCGTTCCGCGGGTCGGACTCCTTATAAATCGCGTGACCGAAGCCCATGATCTTTTCTTTCCGCTCAAGCATGCCCATCAGGCCTTCTGCTTGGTCTGCACTTGTAAAGCCTTCAATCATATCCATAGCCGCTTCGTTCGCACCACCATGCAGTGGACCACGTAAGCTACCAATAGCACCCGTTACACAAGAGTGAATATCAGACAATGTTGATGCACACACACGCGCAGTGAATGTTGATGCATTAAACTCATGCTCTGCATATAAAATTAAAGACACATTCATTACTTGCTCAAACAGTGCTGATGGTGCTTCGTCATGTAATAAACGTAAGAAGTGTGCACCTACCGAATCATCATCGGTTTCTACATCAACACGCACGCCGTCATGGCTAAAGCGATACCAGTAACAAATAATGCTTGGGAATACGGCTAGCATACGGTCGGTGACGTCTTGCTGCATCTCAAAATTAAGTTCACCCTCAAGGTTACCTAACATTGAACAACCGGTACGTAATACGTCCATTGGGTGAGCGTCTGCTGGAATGCGTTCAAGCACATCTTTGAGTGCTTGTGGCATACCGCGCAATGACTTGAGCTTTGCTTTATAGGCATCTAGCTCGGTTTGATTTGGTAAGTGCCCTTTTAAAATTAGGTGCGCCACTTCTTCGAATTGGCAGTTTTCAGCTAAATCTTTTACATCGTAGCCGCGGTAGGTCAGCCCTGAGCCTGATACACCTACGGTAGATAATGCCGTTTTACCGGCAACTTGGCCGCGAAGGCCCGCACCACTTAATACTTTTGCCATGAGTTGCTTCTCCCATCAAATTGTTGCCGCGCAGGTGGTATGGCTCTTATTTACTGCGGCCACATCCATGCTGCGCTTAAAATGTGTTACTTATTTTTGCCTTCAGCAAAAAGGGCATCGAGTTTTTGCTCGTACTCGTGATAACCCAGGTAATCGTATAAATCCATGCGGGTTTGCATGGTGTCAATCACGGCTTTTTGGTCGCCATCATTTAAGATGTGCTGGTACACGTTTTCAGCCGCTTTGTTCATAGCGCGGAACGCAGAAAGCGGGTAAAGCACCATGTCTACGCCCCATTCGCCAAGCTCTTTTTTGTTCCAAAGCTCCGTTTTACCAAACTCAGTAATGTTAGCCAGAATTGGCACATCCAATGCCTCACTAAACGCACGGTAGTGTTCTTCTGTTTGTACTGCTTCGGCAAAAATGCCGTCAGCGCCCGCGGCAACATAGGCTTTAGCTCGCTCAATGGCGGCTTCTAGGCCTTCTTGCGCGAATGAATCTGTGCGCGCCATGATGAAAAAGTCAGGATCGGTACGGGCATCTACTGCAGCTTTTATGCGATCGACCATCTCTTCGGTTGAGACAATTTCTTTATTTGGGCGGTGGCCGCAGCGTTTTTGCGCCACTTGGTCTTCCATGTGGACTGCCGCCGCGCCGGCTTTTTCCATATCGCGAATGGTTTTAGCAATGTTAAATGCACCGCCCCACCCTGTGTCGATATCTACCATCAAAGGTAAATCACAGGCAGAGGTAATACGGTTTACATCAACCAGTACGTCGTTAAGCGATGTCATGCCTAAATCCGGTAAACCATACGAGGCATTTGCCACACCGCCACCAGAAAGATAAATGGCTTGGTGGCCTAAACGCTTTGCCATAATGGCCGTATAAGCGTTAATGGTGCCAACAACTTGCAGTGGCTTATTGGCCGCAAGGGCCGCTCTGAATTTTTTTCCTGCGCTCATGATGTTCTCTCTTTGCTTAATCCTGATTGAGCTTTGGCTCGATGTTATTTTTGGAATATAAAATGTGACGACGCATTAATAGCTCAGCAAGCTCTTCGTCACGATTGGCAATGGCATGCACTATGTGTTGGTGCTCATCAAATGCCGTGCTCACGCGCGGCCCTGCCATGCCTAATTGCACTCGGTACATGCGCACCAAATGGTAAATACTGTTAGTTAACACATTGATTAAATGCTGGTTCTTGCTGCCTAAAATAATGCGGTAATGAAAATCCACATCGCCGGCTTCTTGGTAGTAACGCTCGCCGCCTTTGACTTGGCTGCGGTAGCTTTCCAGTAAATGGGTGAGATCCGTGATTTCGCTATCCGTCATATTACGGGCCGCTAAACGCGCAGCCATTCCCTCAAGGGACTCACGCACTTGGTACAGCTCAATTAACCCTTCACGGCTTAATTGCACTACTCGCGCACCCACATTGGCTTTACGCTCTACCAAGTTGCTGGATTCTAAACGGTTAATCGCTTCACGCACCACAGCACGACTCACTGTGTATTTTGTCGACAATTCAGCTTCACTCAGCTTAGCACCCGCCACCAGAACACCCTCCACAATGTCATTGCGAAGCTGAATAAAGGTCTTATCTGCTGCTGTTATGGGCGTTTCTGCTGGAATATTCACGTCAATGTGTAACGCTTAATTATCTTAAAGTGTCGACAATGTAGTGAACAAGAGGTCAGATGTCAATCAGACTGCGGTATATTGTCGACAATTTAATAAAAATGTCATCCCATACTTAAGGCGTCCATGGGGCTTTGGGTTCCTGCATAATGTTGCCCAAGCACATGAGTGTAGATTTGCGTGGTGGATACATCGTTATGGCCTAAGAGCTCTTGCACTGTGCGGATGTCTCGTCCAGTTTCTAGTAAATGCGTAGCGAAGCTATGGCGAAACGTATGGCACGTCACTCGCTTAATAATGTGAGTTCTGCCCATAGCCGCTTTTAACGCCTTTCTTACTACGCTTGGGTGTAAATGATGGCGGCACAGTTCGCCTGTATATGGGTGAGCACACAAGCCAGAGGATGGAAACACATACATCCAGCGTGCTTCGCGATAAGCGCTGGGGTATTTCCTTCCTAATGCATAAGGCATGGATGGTCCCACACCTTGGGTGTTATCTTGTTGTTGAATTTGCATCGCCAATTCAATGTATTTTGGTAAGGCAGCTTTACTGTGGTTACTTAATAAGGTTTGGCGGTCTTTTCTACCTTTACCATCGCGCACTGTGATGGACATAGATTCAAAATCAATATCGCCAATGCGTAACCGCAAGCACTCTGTAACCCTAAGACCACTGCCATACAAGAGTTCAAAGATGCATTGATCACGCCCTTCAAACTCCATAAGCACCGTTTTCATCTCATTAGGCGATAACACAACAGGTAAGTATCGCTGTTTAGTTGCATACTTAAAGCCCAAATTTCCGAGCGGTTTTTGCAAAAACTTATCGTACAAGAAGACTAACGCACATAAAGCCACTTTTTGTGTATTCACAGCCACATGCCTATCGGCTCCTAAAAAGGTTAAAAAGCGATTTACCTCCTCTGCTCCTAACTCATTTGGATGACGTTTTTGGTTGTAACAAATAAAGTACTTAATCCAGTACAAATACGCATGCTCAGTGGTCAGGCTGTAGCCTTGCATTCGCATGTAACGAGAAATGGCAGTCAAAAATGGGCTCTGATTACGCATAGGAACCTCACACAAAACACTGTATATAAAAACAGTATTATTGAATTTCATGAAATTGCCAACTTACATGTTCAGTTTCAGTGCGTGCTTTTCCTTTACCTTTATCGGGTAAACACAAGCAAAACAAATAATTACGAAGCTGCTCAAAAAAATAATAGGACCGGATTAACGCGCATGCGCGTTTTCCCATTTTGCATTTAGGTAAATATGAGATAGTCTGAGGAAATTCAATAAGATGCAGGTGCGCGAGCCTATATTGGGCCCAAGATTAACGCGCATGCGCATAATACAAATGTTATGTAACTAGGGAAAAGAATGCAAACTGATAGTCAATCGTCAGAATTAAGGAAATTAGTTAAAGATGCTCGCAAAGCTATTTGGCTGTTTGCTGTCTTAAATGTTGTCGTATTGTTCTTTTTCTTAGTTGATGGAATATTCAACGAATTTGTATTTGTCCTCTTATTCATTCAGTCAGCTTTATTAATATTTTGGCTACTCCCAGTTTTTTGTTATCAAGTGTTCTTCAAAAAGTTACGAGTAAAATTGGCATTGTACAAAGCATTGGCATCGTACAAAGAAGCAATCGCTCATGTCTCGTGGTAGTGTTACATAACAAGCGCATTAATGAATGGACGTCTAAAGCTTGGCTGGCGCTCGTTCCTCGCTAATTTTAGCCAAGCTTAATCCGCCCATTATGCGGGCGTTATGAGTCACCAAGACTGAAAGTATGTACGAAATATCACTAACAAATGGATTCGGCCCAATAAAGTTTGGTTCTCCTCCGAGTGAAGTCAAATCTGCATGGGGATCTGATCTTTACTATGAAGATTGGATGGGCGGTAATCTAGAAAATTTTCTCTATTTCAAGGGACTACTTGTTGGCTTTCGAGGAGAGGTCGAAGACCACCCAACAGAAAATTCTCATGTGTGTATGTTTCAGGTAAAAACCGTGCACCCATTGTGTCTCTGGGGCCAACAAATTACTTCAGCTACAAGGCAAGATGTCGAAACTATGCTTAATGCCAAAAATCAAAGGTTCAAGGTACTTCCAAACGGTATAGTTCAGTGCACGGAACAAGAGCTACAATTTCACTTTAACGAGGCGGGCACCCTTGATGAGGTGTACTTTGCAAACAAAAACTCATAACAAGCGCAGGCTGTCGGAACGCCTTTCCACTCCTTCGTCGCTACAAGTCGTCCGCAGCTGCGGGCGTTATGTGCTTCTACGATATGGATTTTTTAATTGTTTGAATTAGCTTTAATAGCAGTAATTGCAACTATCCTAAATGCGTTAGCTATAGAGTTTCATTGCAGGCTTCAAACTCGCCATATAGCTAAACAAAGAACAGTTTCTAATTTGATTAAGCATTATCTTTTAATGTTACCTTTTATTTTCGGAATGCTAATCTTTCTATCTATTATTCAAACCAAAATTAATCAATTGGGTATCAGCTCTATTATAGAATCTTTGTTGTTATTGGGTTTGGTTGTTCTTTTTTTGTCGCCTTTTATCTATATCATGGACTGGCGCTATCCAGGTTTAGTCAGCAAAATGGAAAACTGGAGAAAAGGAGTATCAGATTAAATGCAAATTCTAGGTGATTTTAGGGACGCACATAACAAAAAAATCAAGTCACTGCGTTCGCTGGGACGCATACATGCGGAGCGGCTTCGCCATTATGCCCCACATGCCTGCGCCCCTTATTTAAAAGTTATGTGTTCAAATCGAAAAGGGAGTTTAACTTGAGACTTTTATCAGCATTATTAACTTCATTTATCATTTCAGGATGTGTAATTCACATTCCTGTTAAAGAAATGCCGTCTGATTCAGAAATCATAAAAATGTCTAAAACCGAGATTAACTGTAGTGATAAGCAAATAATAATAGAACACAAAGGTAATAATCCACTCTTCGATAAACGCACATGGACTCTGGCCTGTGGTACGGTTAAATTCGAATGTGAGATGGAAAATTCTGACTCAGCCTCCTGTACAAAAGCTTAGAAGGTAATGAACACATAACAAGCCGTTGCAGGAGACGCAATTAACTACTGGTTGGTGTTATTGTCGCAAGCTCCAATTTTAACACCAACCAAACATTGCTCCTGAACGGGGCGTTAGGCCTTTATGAATCGAGACTACGAGATAATTGACGGAATATATCTTGTGCAGGATGGCAACGCGTTAGACTTGCACAATAATTTCGATTTCAAGAGCATGGAATACTCAGTCTCAGAGCGTAAAGTCGTATTACACTGGGTGCGTTCAAATGGAGATTGGGTTAGTGCCGAAACACCAAAAGCTCTGAAGATCGAATTCAGCGGTGTTAGTGAGTTTCGGTTTATGCCGCGTGATTCTGACGTTCCCTTCACAGAAGATGATTGCATCAGCGTTATTGGCTACTGGGTAGATGAAGATTGGGCAGATGGTGTAATTATGGTAGGGCCCAATCAAAAGGCTGAGCCTCAATGGCTCACAGCAATAGATTTTATGTCTGGCGCAGTTATAGCTGTTCAGGCGGAGAGAGCCAGTGCTAAAGTCATGGCCTAACAAAGCCAGCCAGAGCGACCAAAAAACCGCCGCTTCGCTATGGTTTTTTGGCCCCTGCTGGCGGCGTTATACACACAGGCCAATCATGCGAGTTTTTCTAGTTTCAATACTCTTTTTTCTTTCTCCTTATATACAGGCTTGCGAAGATGAACACAAAACTGAGCATACACCATTCGCCAATATCAAAGGTAATTCGGCCAACTTAGTCAGTTATGAAATTTTTGCGCCGAAAAAAGCCGGTGAATATTTTCTAACATCTATCTATCTTTATAAAAAAGACGAGTTGTATATTAGCTTGGACTTTCACCCTGCGTTTAGGTACCCCGAATATCAACAGACTTCTATTGATGTGAGTGCAAAGCTGGTTGATGAATATGAAATATATTTCAACTACTCAACAACAAAAGATGGTGGTTTAGTTATGTGTGGCGGTAATGTTGTTAAGACCTCAATTAAAGAGCTATTAAGTGAGAAAAAGGCAAAAGAGGCAATTTCTCCTCCGCCTCTTGCTTCTGTCTAACAAGTGAAGTGTGTATAACAAGATACTCAAAAGGACGCAAAACGCTTGGCTTGCGCTCCTTCGTCGCTAATTTTAGCCAAGCATTTATGCGCCCATTAGTAAGGCGTTAGTTGCCATTATATGAATCTAGCTCAGAGATATATCAAGTTCTTAGATGATGATCATATTGTTTTAACAGAGCTAATAATCATATTGCCTGCATGTATTGTTGCTGTATTATTTTTTCCAGATACCGAGTACAACTTTAAGCTGATAGTAAGTGGCATGACATGTAGTCTTATCACCAGTATTCACCTTTGTTTAGGGTTGTACTCACTGACAAAGAAACAATATTGGAGCTTTTTTAATTTAATGTGTTTACCTGTTGTTTCAATAATTTTAATGTTTGTTCTGTTAAATAAGTAAACGGCAACTAACAAGTTACTCAAAAGGACGCAAAACGCTTGGCTTGTGCTCCTTCGTCACGAATTTTAGCCAAGCATTTATGCGCCCATTAGTAAGGCGTTAGGTGTCAGAAATGATCAAGAAGATACTAATCGTCTTATCAGTATTAGTGACGCTTTCAGTTGGTATTTTGGCATTTATCGCTGCGTCATACGTAGCAACACCAGTATTTACTGTTACAAACGATTCAAACGTTAGCGTGATAGTTACAGCTCATTGGCGAGAACAAATTAAATCTCTTGGTATGCTTAAGCCCGGTGCCAAACTGAAGTTCGAAGTAAATGATGAAGCTGCAATGGAATTCAAGGCAACAAAGCCGGATGGTACAGTTCTCACAAGTTTACCACCAGTGTACTTTACGTCCGGCACCTCAACAGCCGTGAGTGTTACTGAGTCTTGTATCGAGGTAAGTACGCAACTATGAGTCAAACACCTAACAAGACGCTTAGCTTGTTCCCTTAGGTCACTGGAACAATATCGAAGTGACGCTTCGCCATTATGTTGCTATGCCACTTCCTGTTAGCTCAGCGTTATTTGTAGGGCTTTCAGTAAAAAAAGGATGTATCTATGAGATTTATTTTAGGAATTGTTTTTTCGTTTACCTTGAGTGGCTGTATGAATCCTGCAGCTACGGGACCCAAATTTTCGGGCCTCATGCCCACAAATCAAGATCAAGCGTTGGTCTACTTTTATCGCCCTATGGCAGATGATGGTGGAACAGTATGTTTAAATGTTGTTGTAAATGAAATAGAAAAAGGATGTTTAGGGACGAAAGGCTTTCTTGGCTTTTATCTTGCGCCAGGTGTTCATACTGTGAAATTAAAGCCAAATGCCTTTCCTGTTCACACACTTTTAGAATTCGAAATAAACACCACTTCCAATGACAAACGTTTATTTCGATATTCGATTGCAAATTCGCGTAACGTGCCTGTAGACAATCTTGTTTCAAGATACACAGTGGGTGGAACCGTTTTTATTCAAGAGGTTCCCTTTAGTTTAGTGCAGCAACAGCTCTCCAATTTGAATGAGTCAGTTGGCCCCTAGCAAAGTGCTAAACTCGCATACTTCGTTCACTGGGGCAGTAACGCAGCTGCCCTTAGCGTTAGGTTTTCATGGAAGATTAGAGTTATGAAGTTTATATGGATATTTTTGATGTTTGTGAGTTTCAATGTATTTGCAAAGAGTGATGTCGAGCCTTCCGAAACTGATTTAGAAAGCAAAATTGAGCGAGTTCAAGTTCGGCTTAATTTTATCGAGCAAATGGTTTACGAAAATAACTCAGAAATCCGAGGGGTAGCCACAGCAGCGGAAGACAATGCGCTTTCATTATTACTATTCGCGTTCTTTTGTGCGTGGTGGGCTAAATCAACCGGCAGAAATGCATTCGCGTGGTTCTTTTTAGGGTTGTTATTCCATGTATTTACCGCGATAGCCATAGTAATCAAAACTGAAACAAAACCTTAATAAGGCGCTAAACCTACTCATTTTTAACAGTTTAAAGCCAAGGCACACTTAATTAGTTTTACCGCCTTATAACTCTATAAAAACAATATCATGTTAAGGAAGCAAAACGATGAAACGGATCAAAACCATACTTTTTTGGCTCATCGGCTTAATGCTTTTAATGGCTACCTTAGCATTCGTCGTAGGAATGTCATTACGTGCCGGCCTAGGTGATCCACTTGAAAGCTACCCAGCAAAGGCGGTGTATGCCCCTAATGGTGTGGTTGCCACAAGTCAGCCTCTAGCTAGCCAAGCCGGTTTAACCGTATTAAAAAATGGTGGGAATTCGGTTGATGCCGCAGTGACAGCCGCTGCCGTTTTAAGCGTCGTCGAGCCTTACATGACCGGCATTGGTGGCGACATGTTTGCTATTTATTGGTCTGATGAACAGCAAAAACTAATAGGTATTGATGGTAGTGGCCATGCTGGCGCGCTGATGACACGCGAAAAAATTGGTGATCGTTCTCGCGTACCGGATGATGGCGCTAAATCAATTACCTTACCTGGCGCACTGGCTGGTTGGGCATTGCTACTTGAAACCCATGGCACCATTAGCTTGGCAGAAGCACTGGCACCCGCTATCTCACTAGCAGAGCATGGCTTTTTAATCTCAGATACCACGGCCACCGAATGGGGGCTATTTGAAAGCAAATTGACGTGGGATGAAGGAGCACGATCCACATTTTTAATGGCTGATGCTAAAACACCGCAAGCAGGGCAATGGTTTAGTAATCCAGATTACGCTACCACATTAAAAGACATCGCAAGACTTGGTCCAAAGCACCTTTATGGCGGAGAGCTGGGTCAGCAAATCGCTAAAAGGGTTCAATCATTGGGTGGTTTTTTAACTCATGATGACTTTGCCAAATACACCGCACGCTGGGTCACGCCCATCTCTGTTTCTTATAAGGATTATCAATTATGGGAATTACCCCCTAACGGCCAAGGGATCGCAGCCCTTGAGATGCTAAAAATCCTTGAACCTTATGATTTAAAAGCCATGGGGCATAATTCAGCTGATTACCTACATCATTTGATTGAAGCAAAAAAGCTGGCTTATGCTGACTTAGCCCACTTTGTGGGCGACCCAGATTTTATGACAGTAACACCAAAAGAATTATTATCAGATGATGTCATTCAAAAACGTCGAGCACACTTAAATAGCCAAGTCGCGATGAAGCGGGCGCAGCCAGAGGCATCTTTGACCACAAGTGAAACCACGTACTTAACTGTGGCAGACAGTAACGGCAATATGGTGTCGTTTATTAATAGCTTGGCTGGTTCTTTTGGGTCAGGAGTTGTCGTCCCAGGCACGGGTTTTGCCTTGCAAAATCGAGGCGTTGGGTTGTCAATGCAAACCGGCAAAGCCAATTCAGTGGCACCCGGACGAAAGCCTTTTCATACCATCATCCCGGGGTTTGTAACTAAAAAAGACCAAAACGGCCAGCAGCAACCTTGGTTAAGTTACGGCATTGTGGGCGGGGCACAACAACCCCAAGCACACGTTCAAGTACTGTTAAACATGGTGTTATTTGGCATGAACGTGCAAGAAGCGCTTGATGCGCCGAGATTTCGCCATTGGCAAGAAAATAACGTGAGCTTTGAACAACGTATTCCAAAAGACACGGTGGATGCTCTGATGGCACGCGGCCATGCTCCGCAAAACCCGATTATGGCAACCACACAAAGTGTGTTTTTGGGCAATAATCGTGGATTAGTATTTGGCGGCGGGCAAGCCATCATGAAGTTAGAAAAAGGCTATATTGCTGGCTCTGATTCACGTCGTGATGGCAGTGCAGCTGCTCACTGATAAAAAAGGTCAATGTGTGACGCTCAGAACTGAAGACTTATGCCAAGCTAAGCGATGGCTTAATTGCGAACAAGGTGGCAGCTTATTAGCCATCATCGAAAAGAGCTTTTCTGGCATTGAGCCAGAAGCCTACTTTTTTAAGTATTTTGAAGCCACAGGCCCAAGTCAGCGCAAACTCAGGCTCTACTATGACAATACACAACTTGTCGGCTATTGCTTACTGACATTCACTCAGCAAGATAACTTTACTGTGATACGCGCTTCGGCGGCATTTTTACCTGCCTATCGTAACGGCAACCAGACATTTCCCTTTGCCTTAAAAGAAAGCCTGTTATTTTGGTTACGCAGACCTTGGCATACCACCTATTATGCCGACACCATGTTAAGCCCTGCTATGTACCGTGCAACGGCCAAAAACACCGCTGTAATTTGGCCCCACCCAAATCACAGTGCGCCCTCAGCGGTTTTTGAACGACTTAATCCAAATGGCAAGGTGTGCCCAACACTGTCGCTGCGATGCCTTTTACACACAAACCGCAGCACCCAATATTCAGCTGAATCTTTAAAATCGTTTTTTAATAGCATGAAACAGGACATTCAGTTTTACTGCAAAATCAATCCAGACTTTAACAAAGGGCAAGCGCTTTATGTGGTGATCCCCATTACCTTAGGGCAGGTAATTAAAACCTTGGTGAAGACTCTAGTAAACCGCTTCAGATAAAACACAAAAAATAAGGCACACAGATACATATTATGCGGTGTGCCTTACCCTTAGCGATGTCGTTATTACGTTTTGGCGCTTTAACTATAACGCTTTTGCTTCAGCCCTCACTAAACGTAAATGTTCAGCAATGTCTGAATCCCGCGGCGCAATGTTGGCGGCTTTTTCTAAGAGTGCTAGCGCCTTACCAAATTGCGCATCTTTGTAATACAACCACCCTAGGGTATCGAGTACATTAGGTTGCTCTGGCGCTAATCGCGCTGCACGCTCTGCATAACTAATTGCTGTTGCGCGCTCTCGGTCTTGCAACATCCACGCAAGATTATTTAAAAACAGCACATTGTTAGGCTGAAACCCTAAGGCCTTTTGCATCGCATCGATTGCTTTGGGCTCATCACGCTCGGCTAAATGATGCTGTGCAAGTGTCGCATACAAGAAAAAACTGCCTTTCGACGTACTTTGCCATTTTTCTAAAAATGCTCCTAACTCACTGTGTGATACTTTTCTTTGCATCATACTCTTGGCAATGGCAGCGGCAGCCACATCACTTTGATTATTCTGCCAATAGTATTGCGCCATTTTGTCATAGGTACTGATGTCATTTTCAGCACGTTTTGCATCTAAATTAAGCGCAATAAAGTCTTCATCAACGCCGTATAAATTCGCATATTGATCCGCTTTTTGTTTAAATTCATTCCACTGAGCTAATTGAATATGCATTTGCATCAACAATGAAAAGCTTTTTCGGCTTGAAGGCGAACGCAGCGCGTATTCGTTGGCGTACTTCAACGCCTCTTCATGTTGCTTTGCATTAAGCGCTTTATAGTAACGTTGCTCTAATAACCTCAGCTGCATTCTTGATGCCATATCACTGAGCGCTTCAGGCCCTTTATCTTCGACCTCATAAAGTGCTGCTTGTGCCTTATCAACATCATTTTGCTCAAGGTAAACAATCGCTTTTGCTATGGTTTGACTGGCATTCACGATTGGATCTTCCGAGAGAGTTAAACCGTCAATGCTAAAATCAGGGTTGAGGTGTTTTTTAATTTTAAAAATGCTGACGTGGGCATCATACTTATCAGGATGCTGTGTGCTGGCCTTTTGATAATACGTGATGGCCTGTTCAAATTCTTTTTTAAGCTCACTGACTTTAGCTTGTAATATCAGCCCTTGGTATTGGTTTTTAAGGTCCGTCTCTGTGGCCATAAACGCCATGATTTCATCAAGGTGGTTACTGGCAAATAACGCCTTAAGCGCCACTAAATGCGTGCTTTCATCCGGTTGGCTCAACACCTTTTTAGCATGAGTGAGTACCGCATTTTTTTGATTGTCTTTTAACAGCTGAGACAAATACATGTGTTGCAACATTGAATTATTCAGCTCAGTTTGTGCAAGCTCTTGGAGCTTGTCATCAAATTTGCCTTGGCCGCCTTGTTCGAAGGTATAACCGTAGTAAAACGCGATTAAATCATAATTATGTACGTCCGCTTTTTTGGCACTTAAGATATCAAGCACCCGTTTTGCTTCGATTTGGTCATTTAATCGAATGGCAGCAACGGTATACAAGGTCTGTAACTGGGTGGGCGTACTTTGATTGGCAACCGATGGGCGAAGTGAGTTTACAAGGGCGGTTAAATCACCTGCTTGTAATTGTGATATTGCCATCAGTGCCGTGAGTTTTCCGTGTGCGATTTCAGGGTCGACGCTGTCTGTTAAAAAGCTACTGGCATCTTGATAATTGCCTCGAGTAAATAGCAAAACACCTTTCATGCTTCTCGCATCTGGGTGGCTAGGATAGATGGTAAGAATGTTATCTAAAATGGACTCTGCTTTTTTCAAGTCATCACTGTCCATCGCCATTTTTGCTTCATTTAATTGCTTGGTGATTTCCACCACATCAGGAACACCGTCATGCAGAATGCGTGAATATAGCTCCGCCTCGGATTGACGCCCTTGAATTTGTAATAAGTTGATTAAGGTATTTAGTACATCAAAGCGCTCAACCGTAAAGGTATCTGTAGAAGGTAATAAGCTCAAAGCATTGGTCAGCGTTGTTTCGGCTTTTTTATAATCTTTCTTTTCCTTTTGGATCTGTGCTAAGACAAACAGCCCGTCTGGATATTCCGGATGATGGTTCAAACCTGTTTTACATATCTCTTCTGCTTCAGAATAATCTCCACCTTTATAGCATCCACTTTGTCCTTGAGTTTCGGTAGACGAAGCAGTACACTTTCTAACTCTATTTCGCCTTCAAAATAATCCTTAACCAATGATATCAACTTTTCAGC
>JBGTXC010000043.1:0-14375 GCA_041937835.1 Alteromonadaceae bacterium
ATGGCGGTATGGCAATGCGTGCTTGGTATGACATTGCATCGCTAGATTTAGAAAATCGCGCTGATGAAGTAGGCGTGCGTGAATCGTCTGCGCAAGTGCAAGCTTTGATTCAAGCAGAAATTGACGCAGGCATTGCCCCTGAGCGCATTTTACTGGCGGGTTTTTCGCAAGGTGGGGTGATTGCCTTACACTTAGCGCCGCGTTTATCGCACACCTTAGCTGGCGTGATGGCGCTTTCCACATACCAATGTGCACCGGCAAAATTAGCACAAGAAAAAACCCGTGATGATTTTCCAATCTTTATGGCGCATGGTCGTTTTGATGATGTCGTGCCAATGCATGCGGGTAAAGCCGCGTTTGATAATTTTGCCAACCTTGGTTTTAACATTTCTTGGCAAGATTACCCTATGGCACACCAAGTATGCCCAGAAGAAATTGGCGCAATTCGCAACTGGCTGATTGAACGCCTAAGCTAATATCAGGATTGCCAAAACCCACCAACAAGGAGACGGCATGGCAGCTAAAAAACTGGTGATCAAAGCAAGTGTTGCAGCGCCCACCAAACCAGCACCCAAACAATATCAATGGCATTGGCACAGGATTGGTTTAGCTGTGGTGACTACGGGCTGTTTAGTGACGGCGCTCGGGTATGGCGTGAGTCATCATGTGGTGGCAAACGAACAAACGCCTGTGATGGTGTCGGTGCAAGAAGCACACACGGATGCCATGCAAAATAGCACAGCAGATGCACGTGTAGCAGATCAAGAAGCCCAAGTACTTGAGCTTGACCCACCCACAGAACCTGAACCAGAAGAGCCAGTGGCAGAGGTGGAAGGCGAAGTAGCCGCCATGCAAGAGCCTGAACTTGAGCCAGAGCCTGAATTAGAGGCTGAATCTGAGCCGCAATCTGAGTTCGCGCAAAGCGCTGATGTGGCACATGTTGCTCTTGGGGCAAAATTTGATGCCAATTCGGTGAGTCGCTCTTTATTGACTACCAATGTGGTAAAACGCGAGCCGGTAGACGTACTTAAAGATGAGATTTCCCTCAGCCAATTTGAGCAAAAATTGTTTTTCTTCACGGAAGTGAAAAACATGCAAGGGCGCTTTGTAGAACACGTGTGGGCGTTTGAAGGGCAGGAGCTTGCTCGCGTGCGCTTAAGTATCAGTGCACCGCGTCACCGTACGTATTCTTCTAAAAACATTATGCCGTCTCAAACTGGGCAATGGCGCGTCACCGTAGTGGATGACGAAAAGCGCCTACTGGCAGAAAAAACATTTAGCATAGTGGCCAACTAGGCCTGACAAAATAATAGAGTGGTTATGACCAATAAAACTGTGCGCATTGCAACGCGTAAGAGCGCTTTAGCCTTATGGCAAGCTGAATTTGTAAAAGCAGAATTAGAAAAACACCACAAAGACGTCACCGTTGAATTGGTACCTATGTCGACCCAAGGTGATAAAATATTAGATACGCCGCTGGCAAAAATTGGTGGCAAAGGCTTGTTTGTTAAAGAGCTTGAACAAGCCATGCTCGATGGCCGTGCAGATATCGCCGTGCATTCAATGAAAGACGTGCCGGTGGACTTCCCAGAAGGTTTAGAGCTTTCCACTATTTGTGAGCGTGAAGACCCGCGTGATGCCTTTGTTTCTAACACGTATGCCAATATCGCTGCATTACCAGCGGGGGCAGTTGTGGGCACGTCGTCGTTAAGACGCAAGTGCCAGCTAAAAGCCGCACGTCCTGATTTAATCGTGAAAGACTTACGTGGCAACGTGAATACCCGATTGCGTAAGCTAGATGATGGCGAATATGACGCGATTATTTTAGCGGCAGCCGGTTTAATCCGCTTAGAAATGCCAGAGCGCATTGCGGATTACATCAGTGCGGCTGATTCACTGCCGGCCAATGGCCAAGGTGCCGTAGGCATTGAATGCCGCAGTAATGACGAAGTAACCAAAGCGTTATTAGCGCCCCTTGAGCATACTCATACCCGCGCTAGAGTCATTGCAGAACGTGCTATGAACCGCCACTTACAAGGTGGTTGCCAAGTGCCAATTGGTGCCTATGCGGAAATTAACAATGAGCAGCTGCACCTTAAAGGGTTGGTTGGTGCCTTAGATGGCAGTCGTATATTACGCGCGGAAGTCACAGGCCCTGTGGCTGATGCAGAAGCGTTAGGCATTCAAGTCGCTAAAGATTTACTGGCACAAGGTGCAGACGTGATTTTACAAGCTGTGTACGGCGATGCCTAATGGCTGTGTTAGTCACCCGGCCAGAAGGTAAAGCAGACGGGCTAATAGCCCAGCTTAATCAAGCTGGGTTGACTGCCTATCATCAGCCTTTATTGACCTTAACGCCCATAACGACAGACAGCCACTTTCCGACTCCGGACGTGGCTGTTTTTATTTCTCAAGATGCGGTTGCCTCATTTTGTGAGCAACATACTTTAGCGCCCACTACTTTGCTGGTGGCAGTCGGTAAAGCAACGCAAACAGCCTTACAAAACGCCTTTCAAAGGGAGGTGCTGTGCCCAAAACAGCATGACTCTGAGGGACTGTTAGCTCTGCCGTTATTTCAGCAGATTGCGGGTAAACACGTGTTGTTAGTTAAAGGTGAGGGCGGTCGCGCGCTCATTCAAGATACCTTGCTACGTGATGGCGCCTTACTCACCTGTTTAGAAGTGTATCGCCGAGAACCCATAGAGGGAGATAGAAATCAATGGGTTAGCAATTGGCAGCAACAGCAAATTAACAGTATAGTGATAACCAGTGTGGCGTCTTTTGATGCCTTAATAATGGGAATGTCAGATGAATCACGCACTTGGTTATCACAATGCCAATTTGTGGTGGTCAGTCAGCGCATTCAATCCCATTTATTGGATAACTACATTGCCCCAGAGCAAATTCGGTTATCACAAGGAGCCAGCGATCACGCCATATGCAAGGCGTTGGTTGCTGAGTCACAGCCAACCAGTGTGGAATTATCTCAAACTATGACGGATTCAACTCAGCCTTCAGAAATAGACACTCAGCAAGATGCACCAAAAGCGGCATCACAAAAGGGTGTGTGGTTTGTACTCCTGTTGGTGATTGCAGGTTTTGCAGGTGCCAGCTGGTATGTGTGGCAGTGGATGCAAAACCAAGCACAGCAAAACGATGCGCTCAGCGCGCAATTAAGTGAACTTAAAGCCGAAAAGAGCCAAGCGCAGAACGCAGTTAACCTCTTAAAGCGTGAATTAGACGCCAAGCTGATAGCGCTGCAACAGGCGCAGCGCACCCTCAATGCCCAGCATGCGGAGCTAGCGCAAAACACCTTAGAGGTGAGCCAAAGTGTTCAAGCACTACAAACGGATGAGCCTCAACTACGCATCAGTGAAGTACAGCGCCTTGTTCACAGTGCTGAGTTTTATTTAGTCGCGCAGCAAAACCCCAAAGCCAGTATTAACGTGCTAAAGCAGCTTGATGATGTCTTAGCGCCTTACCCTAGAATGATGCCGTTACGAGAAGCCATTGCCAGTGATATTTTAGTGCTGAGCTCGTATCAAGTGGTTGACACCCAAAGCCACTATGTGCGTTTAAGTGCTTTGGCAAAAGCCTTAGAGCAAGCGCAAATTAATAGCATCAATAAAGCGAAAAATGCCGTTTTGAGCGAAGCGCAAGTAGTAAGCCAAGACCACAATGATTGGCAGGCAAATTTACTCAAAGTGTGGCACAACCTCACTGATCAATTCATTACTGTGCGTACTCACTCACAACCCATTGAGCCACTGTTAGGCGAAGGGGATGTCAACATGGTACGCAGTCGTATTAGCTTATTGTTAGAGCAAGCAAAACTTGCGCTACTTAAGGGCGAGCAAAATACCTTTAACCAGGCCATTAAAGACACCCATGATTTAGTGGTGCGCTATTACGATGAAGACGACTTTGTAGTGCAAGAAATCTTGACCCAATTAGCACGCTACCAAGCGTTAACCGTAACCCAATCATTACCTGATGGTCTGAAAACCTCACGCGCATTTGAGCAGGTGAGCTTATGATCAAAGCCATCATACTGATTGCCATCTTTTGCTTTTTTGTGATGGTGGCGCCGAGCCTGATTGGTGAAAAAGGCTATGTACTTATCGCGTTTGGCGATACCAGTATTGAAAGCACCTTAGTGGGTGCGGCCATTTTGCTTTTGCTGGCGTTCGTTACCCTTTGGTTAGTCGCAAAAATTGCCTTGTTAGTGATAGGCAGCCTTCGCCGCACGCGTTGGTACTTTAAGTTAAAACAAGAAAACAAAGTGCTGGCGAATGAAAGCCAACTTTACTGGGGCTTATTCAATCGCGATTATCAGTGGTTAAAAGGGGCGCTTGATAGCCGCTTTTTACCTGAACGCGCCAAGGCGATTGCCATTGCCAGCCAAGCCCGCGCTCACTTTCAAGACGGTGACAACACCAAGGCGGCCGCCTTATTCGAACAGCTGAGTGCCGCTGAGCAAGGTAAAGCCTATAGCTTGGCGCAGCACTTATTAGATGGCAAAGACGCTGAAGCTGTGGCAGATGAATTAAGACAAAGTGCATTAGGAAAAGGGGCGAATGAATACAGCCTGTTAGCCTATGGCAATTTAGTCGCAAAGAGCGACAGCGCCAAACTCAAAAGCGTACTGAATCATATTGCTAAAAAGCACCAAGATGGCGTCTTATGGCAACCTTTGTTTCAAGCTTATTTTGCTACGTCGCAATTTACGGATTTGAGCGCCCGCTATGAGCAACTTTCGCGTAAGGCACAGCTGCTGGGGCAAGTTGCTTACTTACAAGCTGCACTCGCTCTTGAATCAGCGGCTGCGGTAGAAAAACTGCTAATTCGATTAGTGCAGCAAGGCAATGAAGCGAAATTACGCCAAGTGTTAATTGCCACAGAGCAAGCCTTTGAATTACTCGCATTGCAAAAAGCGCTGCAGAGCCGGTTAAAAAAAGAAGAGCAAAACCCAGATTTACTATGGTCCTATGCACATTTAGCACGCCTCAGTAATGATACCCAGTTGGCTACCCAGGTGTTTGATAAGGCACTGAGAATGAACGCGCCGGTTAATCAACAAGAGCGCAAAGTGGTTGCCGCAACCTATGCCAAAGTGGGGCAGTATGCCAATGCGTGGCAGCTTTTAGATAACTAATAGGAAATCCTTGTGCAAGATACAATTAAGAATGTCTGTGTGGTGCTGTTGTATTTTGTCACAGGGTATCTTGCCAATGCATTACTCACCATTGAGGGTTACCCTGCTGCGGCATGGCCGCCAGCAGGGATTGCCTTAGGCGCTGCCCTACTGTGTGGTTGGCGCATCTTACCGGGCATCCTCATTGGTGCGCTATTAGTAAACTTTCAACACCTTGAAAACTTTTCTGACCTTTACACCCAGCCGATTGGCTTACAAGCACTTTGGATATCTTTAGCGGCCACAGCACAAGCTTTTGTAGGTAAATGGCTGGCAGAAAAAGTCCTGCAAGAGCCGGTTAATTTACTCTCAATTAAACACCACTTAGTTATTCTCTCATTAGGTGGTCCACTGGCATGCTTAATTGCATCCCTTAATGGCAGTGCCGCATTAGTGTTTGGTGATGTGATCCCAAGCGCCGCCTTTGCTAACACCGCATTTCAATGGTGGGTTGGCGATACCATAGGCGTATTGGTGTTTACGCCATTAGTATTGGCGTTTGGCTTATACCAAAACACACAGCATAAAGTGCAGGTGCTTATCCCGGGCTTTATGTTGTATTTACTCACCAGTATTGGCTTGCATTTTTTTGTTAATGCCAAGCTAGACCGCATTAAAGAGCAGCAACAAATTAAGTCGCAAGTCATTCGTGATGGTTTTGTCAGCCAGTTTGCAAAAACGGAAACCAACATTGGCCTGTTACATGCCTTTTTTGTGAATAGCCAAGCAGTAAGCCGTGACGAATTCATCGACTTTACTGCAAAGCAATTAACGTTTCATGATGAGTTGTACGCTCTTGAATGGATCCCGAAAGTGCCGGCATCACAACGCGCCGCGTTAGAGCAACAAGCACAGCAAGATGGCTACTTAAGCTTTAAATTTAAAGATGCCATAGGTCAGGGTGATGACGTCACAGCCGGTAAGCGCGATGTCTATTACCCGATTTACTACATCAACGCCGACACCATCAATGAGGCAGTCCTTGGTTACGACATAGGTGTCAGCCCAACCCGCCTTGCAGCTCTTAATAAGGCCGCATTAACAGGTAAAGGCGTGACGTCAGCGCCAATCGTATTAGTGCAATCCACCGATGGCTCAAAATCCGTTTTTTATACTTTAGCGGTCAAGCGTGATAATCAAGTGCTTGGTTTTGTGATGGGCGTTATCCATATGCCGCGGTTAATAGATATGGCGTTTAGTCAGGCAATTGCACAAAGCTACAGTGTCAAAATTATGGATGTGTCGGACGAGGAGCCACAATTACTCTTTGACGGCAGCAGTGACAATCAACGACAAGTTTTTGCCCAGCGCCTGACCTTTGGCGACCGTGATTGGCAGCTAACGATTTGGCACGACCCACTTGCCACAGATTGGAGCGGTTTTTGGTTTGCGCAAATTATTACCATGCTGTTTGTGTGGCTGTTAATTACTTTGTTAATCACTCTGACGGGCATTCAAATCCGCGTGAGCCAACAAGTAGAGATTCAAACCAAAGAGCTGCGTGAAGAAAAACGTAAAGCTGATGATGCCAACCGCATTAAAGGGGAGTTTTTGGCAAATATGAGCCACGAAGTGCGCACCCCCATTAATGGCATTAAGGGGCTGCACTTTTTAGCGCTAAACGAATTAGACTGGCTAAAAGCGAAGGATTACATACGCCAATCCGATGGCGCTTTGGCCTTACTTGAGCGCGTGCTCAATGACGTGTTGGACTACTCCAAAATGGAGGCTAACAAGTTAGAGCTGGAATACAGCCGCTTTTCACTGAATCAGCTGGTGGATGAACTCACCGGCATGATCAACGTCACAGCAGAAAGCAAAGACTTAAGCTTTATTGTGCAAATGCCAGGGCCCGGTGACATTACTTTAAATACGGATGCAATCCGTTTAAAGCAGATTTTATTAAACCTACTTAACAATGCCGTTAAGTTTACCCGCAAAGGCCAAGTTATTTTGAGCATGCGCTTAATCGACAGCGACATTGAGTTTAAAGTGACTGACACAGGCATAGGCATGGATGCGCAAACCCAAGCGCAGTTGTTTCAACCGTTTTCGCAGGCAGACAGCTCGACGTCTCGGCAATTTGGTGGCACTGGCTTAGGTTTAAGTATTTGTAAGCGCTTGGTGGGTTTACTTGGAGGCGACATTAGCGTGCAAAGTGAGCTTGGCAAAGGCGCGACCTTTAGTGTGCGGATCCCAAATGTGGCGAGTAAAGTCAGCTTAGATTGCCATACTCCTAAAGCGGTAGAGCGCCAAGACGACTTTAGCCAACTGGCAATTTTGCTGGTGGAAGATAATCCGCTGAACCAACATGTGGCTAAATCTATGTTAGAGCGAGCAGGGTGCACACCGGATGTCGCTAATGATGGCTTTGAAGCTGTCTCAAAAGTGCAAAGTAAGCACTATGATTTAGTGTTAATGGACATTCAGATGCCTGGCATGGACGGTTTAACTGCAACTAAGAAAATACGCGAGCTTGGGTTTGAGGATTTGCCTATTTTAGGGCTCTCAGCAAATGCCCTAGAAGACGACTTAAGTGCCGCCCGCGCCGCCGGTATGAATGACTACGTGGTTAAACCCATAGATATAGGCAAACTATTTAGTGCGATTGTGACGCATACGTCTTGAAAATAAATACAAGGTACGTATGATCCGCGAAATTTTATCCAATTCACGGTGACACATGATTAACTGGCAGCTTCCAGTGGTAGACCTACATCGCCATTTAGATGGAAACTTTCGTCCGCAAACCATCTTAGACTTTGCACGCCAGTATAATGTGACTTTACCTGCCACCACCTTGGCTGAATTAATCCCGCATGTGCAAGTAACCAAGAACGAACCTAACTTGTTGGCGTTCTTATCTAAGCTTGATTGGGGCGTATCTACTTTAGGTAGCCTGGATGCATGTTACCGCCTTGCCTATGAAAACGCCGAAGACGCTAAAAACGCAGGCCTAGATTATGCCGAGCTTAGGTTTAGCCCTTATTACATGGCACACAGCCACGGCTTAAATCCAGCTGATGTGGTTGCTGCTGTGGTTCAAGGCATTGCGGATGGTCAGCGTGATTTTGGCGTGCCTCTTAACCTGATTGGCATTATCTCAAGAACCTACGGTAAAGAGATTGCCCTAAAAGAGTTAGACGCCATCTTGACGCACAAAGATAAACTGGTCGCGGTTGATTTAGCTGGAGACGAGGGCAATTACCCGGGTGAGTGGTTTGTTGAACACTTTGCGAAAGTGCGTGACGCTGGTTTAGCGATTACTGTACACGCAGGTGAAGCAGTAGGTGCACACAGTGTGTGGCAGGCCATTAATGAGCTAGGTGCTAGCCGTATTGGGCACGGTGTGAATGCCATTAATGACGACAAGCTCGTTGCGCATTTAGCTAAGCAGCACATTGGCTTAGAAATCTGTTTAACCAGTAACTTACAGACCAACACCATCCCTGATTTAAGTAAGCACCCAATCAAAGCGTTTTTAGCCGCGGGCGTGCCAGTAAACTTAAACACAGATGACCCAGGGATCAGCGCCATTGAAATTGAAAATGAGTATGAGGTGGCAAATCGTGATGTGGCAATGACGCCGAGCGAAATCAGCCAAACTCAGCGCAATGGGGTGGCAATGGCGTTCTTATCGGATGCGGATAAAAACGCACTCCTCACCAAAGCTGCACAAAGAGGCGCATAAAAAAACGAGGCATCAGCCTCGTTTTTTGTTATTTGATGAATGCAAACGCATCAGCAAACATGTTTTCTCGATGGGCGCCGTGCTCAATAAAGTCATCACGCACTATGCCTATCATGTCAAAGCGACCTGCCATGTAGATGTCGTAAGGCTCAAGTGACACTATGTCTTTCATCACAGCTTGATGCACTAAGCCGCTGTGCCCTTGCCAGTCATCCTCTGCATTTTGCACCACAGGAATGAACTGGAAGTTCTTTTTGCTGCTTGCCCAGTTTTCAAGCTCTTCTTTAGCGTATAAAAAGCGTGCTTCACGCACACCCCAATACAAGAGCACAGGTGCTGTGTAGTTAATTTCTGCTAAATGATCCGCAATAGACTTAATGTAAGAAAAGCCCGTACCGCCTGCCAATAACACCAGCGGGCGCTCGCCTCGGTCTGCTTGAAAATAAGAAATACCTAATCCCACTTCTAACGTGACTGGCTTATCTTCAGTGAAATGGCGCTTAATAAAATCAAGCGCTTGCATGGCGTATGAATCCGCACCTGAGGCACCAATGTGTAATTCAATGGTGTCGTCTTCACTTGGCTTGTTAGCAATGGAAAAAGCGCGCTTATCTGAATCGGTTAAAACCAGTTGGCAGTATTGCCCCGCTTTGAAAGAAACCGGCTCTTTTGGTGCGAGAATAACTTGGGTAACAAACTCGTTCAGTGGGCTGATAGAAACAACATCAGCGTGGTGTACTTGCATAATAAAACCTTGTTACTAGCCGTTAGGCTTATCTAAAATGTTGAGCGAGTCCCAAATGTCATCTACCCGCTGTTTTACGTCTTCAGACATCACTATGGGTTCGCCCCATTCGCGATCTGTTTCGCCTGGCCACTTATTGGTGGCATCCAGCCCCATTTTTGATCCTAAACCTGACACAGGTGATGCAAAGTCTAGGTAATCAATCGGGGTGTTGTCGATTAAAGTTGTGTCACGGGTGGGATCCATGCGTGTGGTAATCGCCCAGATCACGTCATTCCAATCACGGGCATTCACGTCATCGTCACACACTATCACAAACTTGGTGTACATAAATTGGCGCAAGAAAGACCATACACCCAACATCACCCGCTTGGCATGGCCAGGGTATTGTTTTTTCATTGTGACCACCGCCATCCGGTATGAACAACCTTCTGGTGGTAGATAGAAATCAACAATTTCAGGAAATTGCTTTTGCAAAATTGGCACAAACACTTCGTTTAATGCCACACCTAAAATAGCCGGCTCATCTGGCGGACGGCCTGTATAGGTGCTGTGATAAATCGGATCTTGGCGATGAGTGATGTGAGTCACCGTCATCACAGGGAACTCATCCACTTCGTTGTAGTAACCTGTGTGGTCGCCATATGGGCCTTCTGGGGCGGTTTCATCTTGGGCGATGTAACCTTCTAAGATGATTTCCGCACTGGCAGGCACTTGCAAGTCGTTAGACACCGACTTAACCACCTGTGTTTTAGCGCCACGTAAAAGGCCTGCAAAGGCATATTCACTTAATGAATCTGGCACAGGCGTCACCGCGCCTAATATGGTGGCAGGGTCAGCCCCTAAGGCTACTGACACAGGGTAAGGCTCGCCCGGGTGCTTTTTACACCACTCTTGGAAATCAAGTGCACCACCACGATGGGATAACCAGCGCATGATGATTTTATTTTTACCAAGAAGCTGCTGGCGATAAATTCCAAGGTTTTGGCGTTTTTTATACGGCCCTTTTGTAACCGTAAGGCCCCAAGTGATGAGTGGTGCGGCATCCCCTGGCCAACAATGCTGGATGGGAAGCTTAGTTAAATCGACGTCATCACCGCTTAATACCACTTCTTGGCAAGGCGCTTTCTTCACCACTTTGGGTGGCATATTAAGTACTTGTTTAAATACAGGCAGCTGACCAAGTGCCTCTTTGATGCCTTTGGGTGGCTCTGGCTCTTTTAGAAATGCCAATAGCTTACCGACTTCGCGTAACTCAGAGACGTCGCTTTGCCCCATTCCCATCGCAACGCGCTTGGGTGTGCCAAATAAATTAGCAAGCACAGGGATGTCATACCCTTTTGGGTTTTCAAATAACAAAGCGGGGCCACCGGCGCGCAACGTGCGGTCGGCGATTTCGGTCATCTCAAGGTATGTGCTGATAGGTTGGGTGATGCGCTTAAGCTCACCCTGCGCTTCGAGCTGTGCGATGAAATCTCGAAGATCTCTATATTTCATGATGTTGGTGCCGTTTTATAGCGTGAGTGCATTATAACTGCATCCTAATACGAGACCAAATCAGGCTTGGTTTTACTTCTTTACATTTATTCTCACAGTTATTTTTAGTTTGACTACACTTAGAAATGGGAATGCATTCAATTGTTTAGATAACAAGTCAATTAGGATAGTTAAAACAGTGGATGCCAAAGGAGGGGGTATGCTTTTTAGCATCAGCACAGGATTGTGTTTAATTTATGCGTTGTTTATTGGCGCGGACTTTGTTTTATTGGGAGTCAGTGCGCTTGCCCTCCGTGCGGTTAAAATAAAGCTCCTTTCACCACTTTTACTTCTGCTCATCACACCTCATTCCTTGTTGGCGCTTAATTACGGTAGCCAAGCCAACTTTCCACTTTCAGCAACCATAGGCTTAGTGCTGGCAGGCGTTGTGAGTATGTTGATGGGCTGTTTGCTACTAAAAGCCATTAAGGCTAAAAAAGCCATCTCACGCATTAGTGCTAAAGCCAATACCATGATTAATGCTTTGGCAGATAGCGTGATTTTAACGGATCACCTAGGGGTGATTCAGTCAGCTAATCACGCGTGTCTTGCACAATTTAATACACCACTGAACGCCATGTTAGGGAAGAATGTGGCCGAATTTACCCAGTTTTCTGCCATTATGCAGCACGAGCGAAACGCGCTAGATGAGGTACAAATTGCCAAACCCAGTGGTGCGTGTTTCCCTGCTACAGTGCAAATGTTTGATGTACCAGACGAAGATACTCATACCTGTATTGCGAAAGTGTTTGTGATTCATGACTTAACACAAACAAAAGCGACCCAAGCGCACATTAATTTACTTAGCCGTGCATTAGCCTGCTGCCCCCTAAGCGTGTGGGTGTCGGATCAACACGGTAAGCTTAAGTATATAAATCATCACCTAACGGACGTTGACCAAGACCAAGAAAATCAACAAGACGTCAATGTACTCGGGCAATTGCCCAGCTTATTTAGCCATATTCATGAAAGCATCAAAGAGGTGTTTTATCAGGTGGATAGCAAAGGGGCCTGGTCTAGAGAGTATGCGCTTGATGAAAACGAAGAGCAGTGGCGCCGAGTCACGTTAGGCATGATGGAAGACGAAGGCTCTCACCTTAAAAGTTACATCGCGATAGAAGAGGATATCAGTAACCGAGTAAAAGCACATAAACGGCAAAAGCTGGCAGAAGTAGTGTTTGACTCTTCATCAGAGGCCATAGTGGTGACTGATAAACGCGGGTTTGTGATTTTGGTCAACCGGGCTTTTAGTGAAATCACCGGCTTTAGTAAGGAGGAAGTGGTTGGTAATGTGATTGATATTTTCTCGCAAGAGAAAAACAGCCAAGGCTTTGACAAGGTCATTGATGAGCTGACCAAAGAAGGTCATTGGCAAGGCGAGATGTGGGGTAAGCGCAAGAATCACATGGTTTATCCTATGTGGCTACTTATGTCTGTGGCTTACAATGATAAAGGCCAATATGACGGTTATGTCGCGACCTTCAGTGACATTACTCACCGTAAGCAGGATGAATACCGTATGTGGCGCGCCGCTAATTTTGATCCACTCACCCAGCTTGCTAATCGTAGTTTGTTTCAAGACCGCTGCGGGCAAGCCATCGTCCGCAATCAGCGTTTACGCACCTTAAGTGCCGTGGTGTTTATTGATTTAGACCGTTTTAAACATGTAAATGACACCTTAGGCCATCACTTTGGCGATTTACTGCTTAAACAAACCGCGCTGCGCATTTTATCTGTGGTGCGTAAAACCGATACTGTCTCTCGCTTTGGTGGGGACGAGTTCGCTGTATTGCTATTAGAGCTTCATCATAAAGATGAAGTAACAGAAATCATTCAAAAAATGCTTAATAAGCTGGTGCTGCCTTACTGGTTAGAGGGGCATGAGGTGTATGTGTCTGCCAGTATGGGGGCGGCGTTAATTCCACACGATGGCAAAGACACAGAAACCTTAATGCGTAACGCCGATGCTGCCATGTACAGAGCAAAGCAAAATGGCCGCAATCAATTTTTCTTTTACGATGCGGATATGGCGCAAGCATCCCAGCAGCACAGTCAAATTGAAATAGAACTTCACAAAGCGCTAGAGCGGGAAGAGTTTGAATTAAGGTATCAGCCAATTGTGGCGGCGAACAGTACAGAAATGGTGAGCTGTGAGGCGCTTCTTCGTTGGCATTGCCATTCATTGGGAGACGTGTCGCCGAGTGACTTTATCCCCGTTGCCGAAGAAGTCGGTGAAATAGTTTCAATTGGCGCATGGGTGATGCGCCAAGCTTGTGAAACCGGACAACATTTACGTGAGCAAATGGGGCGCGAAGTGAGTATGTCGGTGAATATTTCCAGTATGCAGTTTCACAAGGGTGATGTGCCTCAAATGGTTGCTGATGCCTTAAGCTACAGTGGCTTTCCTGCCAAAAACCTGACTTTAGAAATTACCGAAAGTCTGATCATGCGTGACGATACCAGCACCGCAGAGCAATTAAAGGCGCTGCGTGAATTGGGTGTGCGCATTGCGATTGATGATTTTGGTACGGGTTACTCCTCACTGAGCTACTTGAAAAAATTCCCATTAGATACGTTGAAAATCGATCAATCTTTTGTGCGAGATATCTGCACTGATCCTGAAGACAGAGTGCTGATCTCCAGCATCATTACCATGGCACAAACCTTAGGCTTGCATGTGGTGGCTGAAGGCGTAGAAACCAAAGAGCAGGAGTTCTTTTTGCGTAACCAAGGGTGCAACTATCTGCAAGGCTTTTATTACGGGAAGGATTTTAACGCCGCAGACATTCTCACATTTGCTGCTAATCATTAAACCTTATTGACATTGCTTTACATTTTTTAGAAGGTGGCGTTATAAAAGCACACATTTCAAGTGGCAATTAGTAATATGAATAGTGAACTTTGGGGTCGCTTTGTTGACCTAAGCTCATCTGAAGATGTTGAAATAAAACGAAAAAAACTGGTGATGTATTTTTCCAGCTACCTAGGTGGCTTGGTTTTATTGTCTTTTAGCATACGTCACCTTAGTGCCGAAAACTTACTTTCCAGTGTTTTATTGGGTTGTGCCATCTTGGTGCTATTAAATGCTGTGGTGTCGCATTTTCATGAGCGTTTTGATTTAGCCATAGGTATTTCTGGCGTCGCAATCGCGTGTTTGATGCTAGGGCTGGTGGTCAGTGGTGGGCATATGAATACGGCCCTTTATTGGC
>JBGTXC010000044.1:0-14266 GCA_041937835.1 Alteromonadaceae bacterium
CCCATGCTCAATAACACAACGGCGCTATTGACCATAGTGATCACAGGCGCCACTTTTGGGGTTTTAGGCACAACTCTGACAGGGGCACTGGGCGAAGAGCTAGGCTGGCGCGGCTATTTAGTACCAAAGCTTATGAGCAAATACACCTTGCTACAAACCAGTCTGATTGTGGGCGTGATTTGGTATGTATGGCATTTGCCGCTGATATTTTTCACCGGTTATTACACCGGCGACGACCTGCCATTTACGCTCAGCTGCTTTTTCGTTTTAGTCATGGCGCTAAGCTGTCTTTTCACTTGGCTTTATCATACTTCGCAAAGTATCTGGCCTGTGTGCATCATGCACGCCAGCCATAATGTGTTTACTCAACAGATCTTGACTCCTTTAACGGAGCCAACAGGGCAAACACCTTATATCATTGGCGATTTTGGCGTTGGGATTGCTTTAGGTGCAACCTTAGTGGCAGGGGTTGTGATGGCAAAGGTGTTAAAGCCTCGGACGCTTGTGGCCAGTGAGGCTTAAGGCAAAAGCCGATACACCGTAAATACAATTACGTTTTAAGTGGTGTGACTTTTTCATCCGGTTTGGCATAGGCATACCGAGTGCCAGGTGACGCTTTATGGTAACTATCCAGCCCTGTTACCGCCACGGTATCAAGTGCATGTAAATCAACAAACCCATCCTCACTCAGTGCGTTTTCGTCGCTTACAATGACTTCCTTGATTTCACCAATGACAAACTCGGTGCCATTTAAAAGGGTTTGCGTACTGATAAACTTCACACCCATTTTGAGTTTTGATTCTTTAACATAAGGCGCGGCAAAACCAGCTTCTTCAACGTGTAAACCTGAAGCGGTAAATTCAGACTCCAACTTATCAAACCGCGCTGATGTCAAATGTGCCTTCTCAACCATAGCGCTATTTACATGGTTCAATGTGTAAAAGCCTGTTTCTAATAAATTTTCGAAACTATGGCGCGGCACAGTATGAGGCCGGATCACCATACCAATGAGCGCAGGGGAGGCACCTAAATGCACCACGGAGCTGACAATGGCGAGATTAGTGTTGCCTGCTTTGTCTTGTGTGCCTAGTAAGTTGGCACTTTTAAAGCCACTTAAACAATTAATGAAGTGCGCACGTTTGCGCTCATGCCACTTAATGAAATCTGCGTCTGAAACGCGCATAAAACACCTTTAAAATGAAATGGATTTCCCTTGATAGTCAACATAGCTGAGCGTGTTATCTCGCGGTACGTGTTGGCACACTGAGAGTAAACAATCAGCCACATACTCTGGCGTAAAAAGTTTGTCTTTTGGCACATTTGCCTGAAATGGCTCAGACAGTGGGGTATCAGTTGTTCCAGGATGAAAAGCAATCAGCTTGACGTTTTTTGCTCGTCGCGAAAATTCTATCGCGGCACATTGCATCATCATGTTAAGCGCCGCTTTCGAGGCACGATAAGCATACCAGCCCCCCAACGCGTTATCACTGATGGAGCCCACACGAGCGCTTAAACACACCATGGTGGCTTCTTTTTGATGCTTCAAAGGCTTTGCTAAGGCTTTAAACCAAAGGGCATGCTGAAAAACATTGGCCTCAAAAACAGACTGAAGGGCGGAGAAATTTATATCCTCAAGCTTTTTTTCCGGCATCACTGAGTCGTTGTGTAATAGCCCATTAAATATAAACACGTGAGTCAATTCACCCTCACCTAATTGTGACGCGGTATCATGGATGCTTTGCTCGCTGTAGTCTGTTTTAAAATGGTCGTCGCTGTGTTCGGGTTTAACTTCTTGACGCGACACAGTCATACACATTGCATCCGGGTGGGCACGTTTAAACGCAGTTAAAGTGGCAAGTGCAATCTTACTTGAGGCACCAATAAATAAGGCTTTCATTATTTATCCTTAATATTGCACGCTTTGGGCGTAGAGGCAGAGCCGGTGAATAGTCGCGATATTGGGTGACGAAAACGGGCAAAAAAACGGTAACCTAGCTTTGCCAGGGGGTAAATAATTGGCCATTTTAAGCACTGAATAAAGGTGTGACGTTCAACAAGCTGCCATGCAAGTAAATTAACATCGAGCCCTGTGATTACCTGCCCATCGGGTAATTCACCATGAAGAATTTTATCAGCCTCAATCACATCGATATGAGGGTAGTGCGTATTAAAGTCACTTTGATAAATATCAACAAAATCAATGCGATTTTGCGAATCATAGCGTTTTAGCAAAGCGATTTCTTTTCCGCACAAACCACAGCGGCCATCATAAAAAAGACGTAATTGCATAATGTTCCTCACAGGTTCAAGCATTATTACGTTTAAAATAAAAAGGCAGATCGCTTCATACGTATGCAATGGCGATAAACTGGTCAAACCTTTTAACTGGACGCCAAGCATGATATGGATAAATAATAGCCGTAATCGAGCAGCAAGGAGCAATCATGGCACAGTCATTAAAATCAAATGTGCATTTATTGGGCACATTACTTGGGCAAGCCATTGCCGATGCCGAGGGTAAACATGCCCTTGACGATGTGGAAGCCATTCGCCAATTAGCTAAATCATCCCGAGAAGGGGATGAAAGCGCAAAAACAACCTTGATCAATACTCTGCACAGCCTTGAAGGAGATGCGTTACTTTTAGTCGCCCGTGCATTTAATCAGTTTTTAAATCTCGCCAATGTTGCTGAGCAGTATCACACCATTGCCCTTGAGGGGGACAAAGCCGTGTGTGATATCGACCCACTCATTAATACCTTGCGCAGCCTAAAAGAGCAGGGGGTTGATGAAAAGACGCTGGCAAAAGCTGCCTGCGAACTTAACATTGAGCTTGTACTCACTGCGCACCCCACAGAAGTCACTCGCCGCACCTTAATCAATAAACATGTGGCACTGGCAAAAGCACTGCGAGAGCTTGAAATTGCAGCCTTAGCCGGCAGTGATACCAGTGAAATCACCGCCTCGATGGGCCGTCTCATCAGTGAGCTGTGGCACACAGATGAAATCCGTAAAGTACGACCTACGCCATTGGATGAGGCAAAGTGGGGCTTTGCGGTGGTTGAAAACTCGCTTTGGCAGGCACTGAGTGCCTTTATGCGTCGTTATCGCCGTGCCCTTAATGATGAATTTGGCGTCACATTGAGTGACCATGCATGCCCAGTTCGCATTTTATCTTGGATGGGTGGCGACCGTGACGGTAACCCTAACGTTACCTCAGGAGTAACCCAATCTGTGCTCAATCACAGCCGCTGGGTAGCCTGTGATTTATTTTTAAAGGACATTGATGCATTAACGTCTGCACTTGCAATGAATAAAGCCAGTGATGAGCTAAAAGCCGTGGTGGACGAGCTCATGCGTGCAAACCCCAATGACGAAAGTTTAAGGCAAAACGAGCCTTATCGAGTGGTGCTTAAAACCTTACGAGATCAGATCAGTCAATCTAAGCAGCGTCTAGGAGATAGTATCAAAGCAGGGAGCCATTATCCCGTTAAGGGGATCGTGACTCAAAAAGCGATATTTGACGTATTAACCCTGTGCCATCGCTCTCTAAAAGACGTGGGCATGCATGCCATCGCAGATGGTGAGCTGCAAGATACCCTATGGCGTTTAAGTGCATTTGGCACTGCACTTATCCAGTTAGATATTCGCCAAGATGCCGAGCGTCACAGCCAAGTGCTCAGTGAAGTATGCCAGCATTTAGGTTATGGCGATTACGCGACTTGGGATGAGCAAACCAAGATAGACTTTTTAAGCCAAGAGCTCAGCGCTAAAAGGCCATTAATTGGCCCAAGTTTTACACCAAGTGATGACAGCCTCGAAGTGCTTAACACATTTAAAACGATTGCCGCCAATGAACGCCAACAATTTGGTATTTATATTATTTCGATGGCACAGCATGCCTCCGACGTGTTGGCTGTAAAGCTGCTACTGAAAGAAGCAAACTGTCCCTTTGACTTGCCTGTCGCTCCACTGTTTGAAACCTTAGATGACTTAAATCGCGCGCCATCTGTGATGAAGGCGCTCACTGAGCTTGGCTGCTACCACGATTTTTGCCTGCAAGGGCAAACTGTGATGATAGGATACTCAGACTCAGCTAAAGATGCCGGTATGATGGCTGCAGGTTGGGCGCAGTACCAAGCTATGGCGTCTTTAGTGGCGCTCTTTGATGAAAAAGACATCCCACTCACATTATTCCATGGCCGTGGTGGTACCGTTGGGCGCGGTGGTGCGCCTGCTGCAAAAGCACTGCGCTCTCAGCCGCCAGGGTCATTAAAAGGTGGCTTGAGGGTCACCGAGCAAGGGGAGATGATCCGCTTCAAGTTTGGTTTACCTAAAGTGGCTGAAAACTCCTTAATTTTGTATGCCGCAGCGGTACTTGAAAATAACATCACACCTCCGCCTAAGCCCAACGCAACCTGGTGCCAAGTGATGGATACCATTAGTGATGTCTCCTGCAACGCATACCGAAATGTCGTTCGTGAAACGCCTGAATTTGTGCCGTATTTCCGCGCGGCCACCCCTGAAACAGAGCTGGGTAAACTACCACTTGGATCACGCCCTGCAAAACGTAAACCCACAGGCGGTGTTGAAAGCTTGCGTGCCATCCCTTGGATTTTTGCCTGGACGCAAAATCGCTTGATGTTACCTGCATGGCTTGGGGTTGCAGAAGGGTTAACGGCCGCTAATGAAAGCTTTGCACCGGAAGTGCTCGCGGATATGCAAGCTAACTGGCCATTTTTTAGAACCCGCATTGAAATGCTTGAAATGGTGTTCACCAAAGCCGATCCTTGGTTAAGCGAATATTATGAATCCTTATTGGTTGCCCCTGAACATCAAGCGCTCGGTAAGACCTTGAGACAGAGCCTTGCTGAAGCTAAAGCAAAGGTACTTAACATCAGCGACAATGAAACGCTCTTGGCTAATGAGCCATGGGTTAAAGAGTCCATTGGACTTAGAAACCCATACACAGATCCGCTCAATGTTTTACAAGCTGAGTTAATGCGCCGTAGTCGTGATGATGACAGCGCAAGTTACTTTGTTGAACAAGCCTTGATGGTCACCATGGCAGGCATTGCCGCAGGCATGCGAAATACAGGTTAACTAAAATGGGCCGCGTTAATACGGCCTACTTAATTAAAACCATACTTTTATAGGATACAAAACCCCGCTCCTTGTACTATTTTTAGGTTCAAAGGAGGGGGCCATGGATGAATCTAAAACTAACCAAAAACAGTGTGTATTGTCTCAAAAATCAATTATTACCCCTACTGACTTCATACGAGTTACACCCTAAAAGTTAACCAATGCAATAGCAGAGGTATATTAAAGCTCATACAAGAGTTCTATCAGGTCCACGTTCTGCAATAAGCTTTATAGCTCGTTGGAGGAATGACAGAAGGTTCTAGACGAATGAATGGTTTATTACAATAATGACCGAACTCATTCGGGTAAAATATGCTGTGGCAGAACACCACTGGAAATAATATTGGATGGGAAATCGATTTTAGTAGAGAAGAATTTAGCTCAGATCAAGTCTGAGCTAGTACAATTCTAGTTTTCTTGTAACCACTGTAACAGTTTTATAAATATAACATTTAAACCTCTGCAGCTATCTTGGTTTAGGAGTGCCCAGCATCCCATATTCTTTTCGAATGGCTTCGATTTTTTACTTAACTTCGGAACTTTTCTTTCTTATTTGCTTGCAGCCATCATGCTCAAAAGCGATACGCAATTTAAGCATTTCTTCGTCAATGTTTTTGAAGGTATCCTCGAAGGACATGTTTGGTTTAAGCTTATATGCACTAGTTCATTTATGTTTGGAATACTCCTCTAAGGAAATACAGGCAAGTTTAGGGGAGGTTTGCACCCCCATTGGAGAAATAGGTGAAAACAAAGCTGATCACACGTGCTGGATATCAAAGACTTACCTAAGAACATGACCACTTGTGGTTTGAGAAGCGCTCTGAAGTTACAAAGATTGTTTCTTGGGCTGCAAGCTTGGGTGATCGCTCAGAAAACGCTGACTATACCTTCAACAAACGATTGCTACGCCAAATTGATCGGCGCGTAAGATACCTAAGAAAGTTGATTCCAGATCTTAAAATTGTGATTACTCACCAGAGCAGGAAGGAAAAGTATTCTTTGGTGCATGGGTAGAAATAGAAAACGACGAAGGCGAAGTCACACGCTTCAGATTTGTTGGTACTGAAGAGATTTATGGTGACAACAGGGAATAGATTTCTATCGACTCACCAATGGCGAGGGCACTCTTGAGCAAGCAAGTGCATGACGACTTTCAGGTAAAAACACCAGAAGGCTACAAAGAATGGTATGTGAACTCTATAGAATATGTGAATAAATAAGAGATTTTTTTTACGTTCAAATCCGACATTTGCAAAAGACTGCTTTTAGTTTAGCATTGATACCGTGATTAATTTCTAACGCCTAATTTCATCTAGTGAGAAAGTATTGGAAGTAGCATTTAGTAGCAAGGAGCTAAGGCAAATCTGTGAATCCTACTCAGCAGCGAAAAAGCTGCTGGGTGAAGTGGTAGCCGACAAGTTGTGCGCTAGACTTTCAGATATTGAGGCGTGCCGAAATTACTCGGATATGGTCCTAGGGGAACCTTATTTTATAACTATAAACAATATAGAAGTCTGGGTTGTTTCGATATCGGGATCTATTTCTTTGATATTTGAAGCCAATCATCAATCCCCCCCACTAGATAAAAATAATCAACTAATGTGGGAACATGTAACTCGTTTGAAACTAATGGATATTCACGATCTAAGGAGAGGAAATGCAGAGTTTTCAGCCTAACTGGTGTTCACCTCCGGGTGAGACAATAAGTGAATTAATAACTGACAAAAACCTAGACGTAGGTAGCATCTGTCGCACTCTCAGTATCACCACAGAAGACTACAGAAAGTTAATAAGAGGCTCTCTAAAAATTAACTCTCAGATTGCTCTTAGATTAGAATCTACCTTTTCAGTACCCAAAGAATTCTGGCTTAATCGAGAGCACCAATATAGGGACTCTCTCTCTCATCAAGCTGAAGAGTGTGAAACCTGGTTAGAGCAACTTCCTTTAAATGACCTAATATCTAGAGGTTTCATAGATAAACGCCTGCAAAAAGCAGACAAAGTTCATCAATGCCTTCGTTTTTTTGGTGTCAGATCTATAGAAGACTGGGATACTGCATATAAAGGTAAACTATCAGAAGTTGCGTTTAAAACGTCAAATTCATTCGATTCAACACCGCTATCTATCGCAACTTGGTTACGAATAGCGGAACTGCAAGCTTCTGAGCAAAGAGTTACAAGTTTTGACCGTAAACTATTAGAAAACAGCCTCAGTGAAATCAGACCCTTAACTCAGATAAAAGAGCCGGCAAGTTTTTTGCCCAACTTACAAGGAGTTTTGAATAAGTGTGGTATCAAGTTGGCCGTAGTCAGAGGCGTAAAAGGCTGTAGGGCCAGCGGTGCAACGTTTTTCGAAGACAAGCGCGCTATTGTAGTCATGAGCTTTCGTCACTTAACTGATGATCATTTCTGGTTCACTCTGTTTCATGAGCTAGGGCATTTAATGTTACACCATGAAGGAATGACTTTCATTGAGGGAGTTTCTGACAACACCGATCAATACGAGCAAGAAGCAAATAAGTTTGCTATGGACTTATTGATTCCCCCTGAGCATCAGGGCTACTTAAAAACCCTAACCTATAAAAATTTAAGAAAGATTTTAAAGTTCGCAAGAAAATTAAATATCTCTCCTGGGATTGTTGTAGGCCAACTTCAACATAAAAGGCTTATTCCCCATACTCACTTGAATAAGCTCAAAACCAGATATAAGTGGCAGTAAAGTAATCAATTTAGCTTAATTGCCACTATTCTAGCTTTTAAATCACCCTCTGAAATATTTATATTTACGGGGATTTTTTTGCCAGTTACACAAAGAGTCTTCGAGGACTTGCATGCCCAATAAATCCAAACCTAGATATGAAGCAAGTTCATTTAGCCTCTCTTCAAAATAGTCAACGCTCCAACCGACAGTATAGTTTTCACCAAATAATAATCGCGCCCCAGCTATAGGCCCTGTAGAACCTCCCAAGTACAATTTCGTTGGTTCAATATCTAATAAACCTGCTTTCTTCAACATAGTTAGATAGTCAAATTTAGCTGTCCGCCCAAAAGATAAAACTGCACTCATTGACTTATATAAGTACTCAAACAGGTCTATTTGGGATTCATTAGCAAAATACTGCGCCTCAGCAAATTTTGCGAAATGGCTTCTTGTAGCACCGACCCAGTTGATGTAGCTTCTAAATATTCTAGGGATAGGGCGCTTGGCATCGGGCTTTAAAGATTCATATTTTCGGTGATTTCCATATTTCCTTGGCACACCATCACTCAAAAACATGGGGTAAGTTTTACGGTACCAAGCTTCAAATTCATTAGGCTCGCTAGATATGCGTTCCCAAGTCCAAGAATCGCCACCATATCCACTGTATATATCCTTGCAGAGTTGCCATCCAGTGTCCTCATTTTTTCCAAAATGAGTAAAAAGGAAAATCAGCCAACAAGCTTCATCGTAATTCCCTTCACTGTTATATTTGAGTGCGGCACGGATTGGATCAAACAGTGTGCTGTTTGGATCTTGTCTTTCTGTCGAAATCTCCCTAGCAGATATGGCCTCAACATATTCAATCCGTCTAATGCTGTCTATCAACTGAAGAATTAAAGTATTTCTGGCTTGCTCATCCAAAATGATTTCTATCGGCTCCACATCGCTATGAAAAGACAAAAATCCCTGTTCCAGTTTAGACATTCGAGATAACTGGGTTTTCCTAGTCAACATGACTTCACATCCTATTTTCCCTGAATTTTCTAGCTCGTTTATCTATAATTTCTTTATAGAATTGAGTTGTAAATCCTGACTTGATTAAGCCAAGCTGATTTAGCACTTCCTGTTGGCTCAAAACTCCATCTTGATTTTGCTTTATGACATTATACGCTTCGAGCAATTTCAAAATTTCCCGCCAATAGTCAGGCACATTATCAAAAGGAACTTCATTAATTTTTCCTTCTCTAATCAAGCTTTCATACATAATAAGACCTTCGTTCTGACCGAGCTCAAATTTGAAGTCCGAAGGCATTTCCCCCATCACAGGCGTACTTTTCTGGAATCCCTCCTGCATATATTGTGCAGCTAACTCCGAGTCTCTCGTATACAGATGCAAACTGGATACATAATGGTGATATGCACCAACTTCGATACCAAGTATTTTTGATACCAGCTCCTGCAACATCGTGAATACGAAAATATCGTGTGGTAGCCCCCTGTACGCATCATTCGACCGCATATTGGTGTACATATGGAGCTTGTTCTCTCGAATCATAAATTGCCAACTGAGAGTACACGGCGTGTCATTGAATTGCTTAGAAGTATCTTTAGGACTAAATAGTTGGATAACAGCTTGTCTAGTTGTGGGTTTAGTTTTGAGCAACGTAATAACTTGAGAAAACTGATTATATTTTCCGTCGCATGAAAAAAGCCGCTTACCGTAAGCACCATTAATAGTGCCATCATTTTCTGCATATTTTTTATATACACTTAGGTAGTATGAAATGAAACTCTCATTATCTGAACCAGACAAATACCAAAAAAGCTCACCCAGACAGCTAAATATCGTTTCTTTTAACTCTGTACGGCTCAACCTTGCTATAGGGTTATTGAGAGTCAACAGACAGCTATCAAATTCTCGAAATTCACCTTTTGTAGCTGATACAGTCCGATTACTATTAAGTAGTAAATCGAAGACATCAGTTAATATATCATCGACAGTATCACCTTCTATGTGCCTCGAACTCAATACAATCTCTCCTTGCTATTAGCTTATGATTCTACAAGGAAAGTACAATAAACGTCCAAATATTATTTCTGTTTGTTGAGTAAGCATTGACTAAACACAATCCAACTAGACCTTTGCTCCCCTAACGGCTTGAAAGCTCTTTTGCGAAAATTATTGCCGCACTCTTCAATATTTCTCTTTCTTTAACTGTGTAAACTGTAAACCTCCCCTAATTAGTTACATCCATAATTAGAGGTTTCAGCGGCTTCATGCTTTGTTAAATATTCCCACGGTGTTATGTCAGCTTGGGGCAGATGCAAAAATTGAAATTTTAAAAAATCAAAATGGATTCCCGATAATTAATGTATTTAGTGATGCTAAAGCTCATCAAAAGGCAGATCTAAAATTAGGAACCGACTCAGGCGAACAAATAGAAAATGCAACGTATAAAGTAATTTGCATAGAGAACTAATGTTTTACTGTTTGCTAATAAATGTTAAAGCACCCTAACCAGCTGAGGACAATTGTCCGTGATAAAATCTTTACATACTCTGGTGTTTTAGGTTTGTATCTGCTCACATGGTCTTCACAAAGTGAATGCTTTCTTTTATAGTGCTCTGCCATAGAAAAACCAAAAAGCCTTATGTGTAACAGAGCAAACACAGACAAAAAGGCGCTATTGACTGAGACAGAGCGCCAGCAACTAAAAAACGTCATTGCCTCTCAAGGTGGTGTACTAAAACAATCCCAAGTTCGCGCTTTAATGCAGCAACACGCTGTTTCCTTTTCTGATTTATTAACTCCTTTTCTTGATATTGCAGCCACATTTGCAGCTCCCCCTATTTCGGAATTTTACGTTGGTGCGATTGCCTTTGGCGAGCAACACGATGGAGTAGCTAACCTGTATTTTGGTGCCAATTTAGAATTTGCAAACCAAGCATTAAGCCTAGTGGTACATGCTGAGCAATGCGCTATTAACAATGCATGGCAGCATGGCGAAAAAGCACTAACAGGCCTTGCCATAACAGACGCGCCATGTGGCTACTGCCGTCAATTTATTAATGAAGTCCGTGGTGCACGCACCATGCCTGTGACCATTGCAGGTAAAGAAACCACCTTTGAAAACCTACTGCCGGAGCCATTTGGTCCAGCAAGCTTAGGTAACTCGAGCATGCTGTTTGACCAGACTCAGACAGATATTGTGTTTGATACAGAGATACCAGAAAAGCTCAGAACTGCCATGGCCACTGCATATGCGCCATACAGTAAAAACCAAAGCGCGTGCTTAATTGAGTGCCAAGATGGCAGTGAGTTTGTTGGTCGATATGCTGAAAATGCCGCTTACAGCCCAAGCTTATCGCCACTCCAAAGTGCGCTAAGCCAAATGATGATGCATGGTCAGCCGGCTGATGGTAGCAGTATCAAGCGCATCACCTTGGCTGAAATAGCTGGCATTGAGAACCAACTCAATGTAGCCAAAGCGGTATTACCTGCTCTAGGAGAGCACATTGAATTTACTCATGTAACGGGCCGCTATCAATAATTAGCTATAAGAGGTACATATTTACGTGGGTTTATATGTACCTGCTATACTTATTAAGTCATTGAATTCTATGTAAGTCACTTGCAGTAACGCCAAGCGTATAAGGGATTTGTTGATTATGTAAGGAAGTATGGCTATGGCGCTTATTAAACACCTGTGGCAATTGGCATTTATCCGCCATGCTTGGTTTTTCTTCATTTCCCTCTTTTACTTTTTTGGTGCGGCGCTGGTCACTGATTACTATGCCGACCACACCAACGACATTCAAAAAGCCAAACAACAAGACACCATACGAAAAGAGCTTTACCTAGCAAAATCCAACATTGAAGCTGCGCTCTATAAAGATATTTTTCTCACTGAAAGCATTGCCAGTAAAGTGGCATTCAGTACTGATTCTCCAACTCATGTGTGGCAAAAATTCATTGAAAAACTCGTTGCGCAATCAGCAAACATTCGCCACGTTGGCGTAGCACCCAATAATATTGTGACCATGATGTACCCATTGGAAGGAAACGAAGCCGCATTAGGGTTAGACTTCAAAACAAACAAAGCACAATTTCGCACTGTGGAGCTAGCTAGAATAAGAGAAGGAGTCTTTATTGCCGGCCCATTAGAGCTAGTTCAAGGCGGGCAAGCGCTCATCGCACGTTACCCAGTTTTCAAAGATTACCCCGATAATAATCAATATTGGGGAACCATTTCAGTGGTGATTGATTACCCAAAACTGATAGAAAGTACAGGCATTGCAAGCATTCCTGGTATTGATATTGCCATGCGAGGTGTTGATGGCGAAGGCGCAAGAGGCCAAGTGTTTTTGGGTGAAAAAAGCCTTTTTGAAAAACCCGATATCTCATTAGATGTGGTGATCCCAAATGGGGTGTGGCAAATCGCTGCACAATTTAAGGTTGGTTTTAACCAACAGTGGGCAGGGCAATACAGTACTCAAGCAGCCTATTTAGTCTTTGCCTTTGTGGTCTACCTTTCATTCTTCTTTTTATACCGCGCATACATTATTGCGCGCGACGCCGCACTGCATGATGAGCTCACCAATTTACCAAACCGGCGTTATGCCTTTGCCACATTAAAAGGCTTAGTTGAAAAAAATCATTCCAGTCATTTTGCTTTACTAAATTTAGACTTGAACGGCTTTAAAAAAGTGAATGACAACTATGGGCATGAAGCGGGCGATCAACTGCTTAAGCATGTAGCGAGCTTGTTAAGCCTCACGGTTCGTAACTCTGATTTAGTGGCACGTATGGGTGGTGACGAATTTATTATTATTTTGAATCGCTTGAATGATGAAAACCAAATCGAAGAGATTATTGAAAAGTTACATGATGTGATCAAAAGAAATCCCATGAGCTGGCACGGCAACCACATCACAACAAGCATAAGTGTGGGTTATGTTTTGTATGACAGCAAAGTACACCGCAGCATTCAAAGCGTGTTACACGCAGCAGATAAAAACATGTACAACAACAAACGGATTTTTAAGTTAGTGAAATAGGTTTTTTAAAAAGGCTTATGGCATTAATTAATAAAGAGAATTGATCACCGCCACTTAGATTGAGAATCTCCGGCAATGTAACAACTTGTATTTGCTGGAAAGTTATAAGGTGCTGTTCAAGCAGTTCAGTCACTTAAAATGAGATCTATTAATAAGCAATTATTTCTGCTTTCCTCCACTCATAATAAATAGTGACACTGTATGCAAAATTGTTTCGGGACCTTGAAAATCCTAACGCATAATAGTGAAAAAAAACACTATAGCGTCAGATATTGAACGTAATAGTGCTTTTTTTCACTATTACGAAGCTAGCCTTAATGTATTAGCTTTCAGATAAAATCTTGGAAACTTCGCTTTAGAGCGTCAATTTAATTTTGAGGTTAGCTCTGGAGCTATAGCAGTAAAAACCAGGAGAGGTCACACAATAGACACATTCTGCTAGGGCAGTTTTATCTTAAATATGTAGCTGATACTTATGATATTCGTCCCAATTAGTTATTAGTTGAATTTGAAGAAGAGGCACTCATTGCGTGATTTAATATTGAATGTTACTCTTCGAGACGAATTAATTGTAAAAGTTACTAATGCGCATCCTTATCCTCATTACATTTATACTTTCCTTTCTGAGTACACAGGTACTTGGAAGCGTAGCGTATGATAATGTGCATAAACAGCAAGGTGACTTACATGGCTTAGCCCATGAACTAGGTCAACCTCACAGCCATGATCATGAAGACGAAAGTAAGTTTGTAGTTACATACTCTGCTGAAGCATTAGAACACATTGAGCAGGATATTGATTGTTGTGTTACCGCATTAGTTAACACATCTCCCTTAGACTTAGCTGATACGCAACCAACAGGTGCCGTTACTTTATATTTAAAGGGTATCCGGAATTTCTGGTTGATAAAATGCCAAAGATGTAAAGAAGAAAATCTTTCTCAGCGGATTATCTGATTGATCCTCTTCAGCCTACTCTACTGCCAATTTTCTGTTTCCACCTTCGCCTGAGTCTTCATAGCGATGCTGACTAGGGAGGACAGCGAGAGCTGGGCAAGCGTCAAAGCGGTTCTGGTTCATGCGCAATCCGGACACCTGCACAACATTCCTCTAGTAAGAAACCGATCAAATTCTCTAGGTGCCCATACTCGGGTATACAGACAATCGTGCGGCTATGTTTCTCCTGCCGGATCAGCCCTACCTTGGCCATGCGCGCAAGGTGATGTGATAGCGTCGAAGCAGGAATACCCAGCCCCTTCTGGATATCTCCGACCGAAGCCCCATCATGGCCAGCTTTGACCAGAAAGCGGAACACGGACAGTCGGTGACTATTCCCTAGCTCAGCTAAGCTGGCTGCAACCTTT
>JBGTXC010000045.1:0-14051 GCA_041937835.1 Alteromonadaceae bacterium
AAACAGGAACCAACGTAGGAATTGTCAGTTTGGATGACGCACTGGGCCGAGCCGAGGAGGCTGGCCTCGACCTAGTAGAGATCGCGCCAGAGGCCAAGCCACCGGTTTGTAAAATTCTTGACTACGGCAAGTTTAAATATGAAGCGCAAAAAAAAGCCATTTCAGAGCTTAATGATGCCCTAAAAAGCATTGAACGCGATGTGGCAAAAAACGCTAAGGCTTTAAATAACTTAAAGCGCAGCATTCGCGAAAACAAAAGCAAAATCACGGCCCTCAACCAAGAACAAAACGCACTAAACACCCAAGCTAAAAAGCTCCGAGAGGTACTCGCAAAACAGCTGAAAAGCGCGTACATGACAGGCTCTCATGACTACGCCAAGCTGCTTTTTAATCAAGAGCAAGCCGCTACCTTTGAGCGTGCGCTGAGTTACTACAAATACCTCAATGATGCGCGCATTGCACAGCTAGAAGAGCTCAAACAAATTTTGGCGCAATTAAGTCAAACTCAAATCGCCCTTGAGCAATCACAGCAAACCCAAATGGTGTTAGTGGCTGATCAAGAGCAAAAGCAGCGCGCGCTACTCCTTACCAAGCAAGAACAAAAATCCAAAGTTGCCGCCCTCAACCGGGAATTGAACACTTTGGAAAATAGCATCGTATACCTTAAACAGAATGAGCAAACCTTGCTGCATACGCTCAAACAATTAGAGCAAAGTGTGGATACCCAAGTAGATCTCCTTGGGCTTAACAAGGTGAAATCCAGTTTACGCTGGCCAACCAAAGGTCGCCTTAAGCATAAGTTTGGTAATCGCAAACATGGTAGTTTTCGCTGGAAAGGTGTGTTGATTGGTGCCAGTGAAGGGGCTGAAGTCAGTGCCTTGGCTGATGGCCAAGTTGTTTATGCCGATTGGTTAAAAGGCTTTGGCTGGGTGTTGGTACTCGACCACGGTGAAGGGTTTATGAGCCTTTATGGCCATGCCCAAACTTTGCTTTACGATGTTGGTGACATGATCAACCAAGGCGAAACCATCGCCTTAGTCGGCCAAAGCGGCGGGCAAAGCCAACCTGGACTATACTTTGAAATACGCCATAAAGGACGAGCGGTGAACCCAAGTTATTGGTGTCGCTAAACTAAAGGCTAGTATGCGCACCTTGGAGTACGCATATGGTCACACGCTATTTTATTGTTTTTTCACTTCTTTATAGCTTATTAAGCTCCCCGTTAACTCGCGCAGAATCGCTCAGTGTGTATGAAGTCTTGCATCACATTGACCATTTTTACGTAAACGAAGTCGACAAAAATGCCCTTACGGTTAAAGCGGTTAACAGCATCATTAAAGAGCTAGACCCTTACTCAGAATACCTTGATGGCCAATCCCTAAAAGCACTATTTGACAGCACCAATGGTAAGTACACCGGCCTAGGCATTGAGGTTGAGCAACGTGAAAGTCACATCATTATTCTAGCGACTATGCCAAACTCTCCCGCTGAGCGAGCCGGATTAAGAAAGGGTGACGTACTGCTTGCAGTAAATGGCACTAAAGTCATTAACGAGAGCGTGCGCTTTTCGTCTGAGCTTATCCGTAATGCAGAGCAAGCAACCCTTGCCATTACCGTAGCAAGAGCCAACGAGCCACAAAGCCTGACTTTTATGGTTGAACGAGATGAAATTGCCCTTAAAAGTGTGGCAGCCGAATACCTTGGTAATCAAATCGGTTACCTGCGAATCGTGAGCTTTAATAACAACACCTACACAGAAGCCGTGAGCGGGATCAATTTTTTAGTCACCGAGTTTGGCATCAAGAAGTTACTAATTGACCTGCGTGACAACCCAGGTGGCACCTTGTCATCTGCCGTTGCCATGGCAGACCTTTTCTTGGAGCAAGGTGACATAGTGTCCACCAAAGGGCGCTTTACCAGTGCCAACCAAGTGTATCGTGCCAGCCAAGGCGACATCATGACGGGTGCGCCCATTGTGGTATTGATTAATGGCCGCTCAGCTTCAGCTTCTGAAATTTTAGCTGGCGCTTTAAAAGATAATGCCAGAGCAACCATTGTGGGCACCCAAAGTTATGGCAAAGGCTCAGTGCAGTCCCTCATCCCACTTAATGGCGGTGAAGCCGCGCTCAAGCTTACCACAGCAAAATACTACACCCCTGCAGGCACATCCATTGATGGCATAGGTATTACGCCGGATATAAAAATTGAGCAAGCAGCGCTTTCACAATCAAACAAAGACGCTATAATGGATTTGAGTTTGGATAAGCAATTACCAACTGGGATCACGCAAATCATTGATACTCAATTGGCACATGCTCAGGCTCTGCTAGAAAAATAAAAAACACTTAAATAACAACTAATAATAAGAAAACTTGTGCGCCTATTACCAAGGATATTGACCCTTGCCTGTTTGTGCATGCTCCCATACGTGCACGCAGGCAAAATTGCCATAGTGATTGATGATATTGGTTATCATCAACGTGACTTATCCGCCATAGATATTCCTGGCGAACTCACTTTTTCTATTTTACCTCACACCCCATTTGCTGATGATTTTGCCATCCAAGCACGTGCAAAAGGCAAAGAGCTGATGCTACACCTGCCAATGGAAGCAAAAAGTGGCAAAGCATTAGGGCCTGGTGGCTTAACCACCACAATGACGAAACACGAGTTTCAAACCACGTTGCGTCATGCCCTTTCGAGCATGCCTGGGGTGCGCGGTGTGAACAATCACATGGGCTCATTACTCACAGCACAAACCACGCCTATGGAGTGGACCATGGATGTGCTCAAAGACCATCAGGTAGCGTTTTTTCTTGACTCAAAAACCACGCAACACAGTAAGGCTCAACTTGCCGCTGAGCAAGCTGGGATTGCGAATGTGGCGCGTCATGTTTTTTTAGATAACATCCCAAGTGAAGAGTACATTCACTTACGATTTTTACAGCTAGCACGCTTAGCAAAACAACAAGACTTTGCCATCGCCATTGCCCACCCTTACCCAGAAACCTTGGCATACCTTAAAAAGGCGTTACCCACCCTTGCCGAGCAAGGTATTCGCTTAGTGCCCATTTCTGAGCTCGTGGCGCAAAAATATGCGAATAAAAAGTTAGGCAGTACAACTACCTTTGCCCTCGCTAGCGAATAAAATAATGACAGACACAAAAAAACCGCCATAAAGGCGGTTTTTTTATCTCTTTTAATGCTTATTGCATCGCTGATTGCAGTTTTTTCATCGCTGTTTTTTCCAGCTGACGAACTCGCTCTGCTGAAACACTGTATTTATCAGCTAAGTCCTGCAAGGTGGCTTTATCATCCACCAACCAGCGTGACTGGATAATGTCTTGCGAGCGCTCATCTAAGGTATTCATCGCGCTAAGTAAGCGGTTGTGAGACTGCTCTTGCCACTGTGCTTGCTCTACTTGATCAGCTAGGTCTTCACTGTTGTCAGTTAAATATTGCACAGGTGAATATTGCGTTGTGCTGTTGTCATCGTCATCAGACGTTAAGTCAAAGCCCATGTCTTGGCCGCTCATGCGCGATTCCATTTCACGTACTTCTTTTTCGCTTACCCCTAGCTCTTTCGCTACGGTTTGCACTTCTTCTTGGTTAAACCAACCTAAACGCTTTTTGTTCTTACGTAGATTAAAGAATAATTTACGCTGCGCTTTCGTGGTTGCCACTTTAACAATGCGCCAGTTTTTAAGCACATACTCATGGATTTCTGCTTTGATCCAATGCACAGCGAAAGACACCAAGCGTACACCCACAGTTGGGTCAAAGCGCTTTACCGCTTTCATCAGGCCAATGTTACCTTCCTGAATCAAATCCGCTTGTGGTAGACCGTACCCTGAATAGCTCTTAGCAATATGAGCCACAAAGCGAAGATGAGACATGATCAGCTCTTTTGCTGCTTCTAAGTCACCCTGCTCATGTAAACGGGTTGCCAGCTGCTTTTCACGCTCTGCGTCCAGCATAGGAATGCCGCTTACTGCTTGCAAATAGCCTTCAATGCTGGCTGTTTGCTGCGGTATAGCAAGGGTTAATCCATTTAGTTGTGTACTCATTTTTCACCTCATGTGCGAAACGTGAATCAATCTTAGCACTCTTTAGTAGAGAGTGCTAATTTGTAGCAAAACCTTTTGACCTATGCAATAACCATAAGTTCAAAAGGTGACAACTAGGCTAATTTTTTAAGACAAAACGCACTTAAGTGTACGCCCTTAGACTTTATCTGGCTCAATTTCTTTAATGTAACGATTGACCGATAAATAAGAGCCAATAAAACCAAGTGACGTGGCGATACCAATCAAAAATAAAAACTCAGCAAAGCTCAGACCAATCAAGGTAAATTGACTTTGATACACCCCAGCCACTGCGGCTGCAGCGGACTCCAACCACCACATCATGAGTACCACGCTCATTAGGGCAAAAAAGCCACCAATCACGCCATACCAAATACCAGTCCACACAAAGGGGGTTTGAATAAAGAGGTTAGTAGCGCCTACCAGCTTCATTACTTGGATTTCAGTTTTCTTATCCATAATGGATAACCGTATGGTGTTGCCTATGATCAAAATCACCGAGGCGAGTAATAAAAAGCCTATGGTGATCACGCTTTCACGCATTAAACTGAGTAACGCATTTAAGCGCTCCAACCATTCGATATCCAACTTGCCAAATTCCACTTCCCGCTCTTGCTCAAGCTTTTTCATTAAGGCTTTAGCTGCGTCCGGTTTCGTGTATTTACTGGTTGGGGTTACTAATACCACATTAGGCAAAGGGTTTTCATCGAGGTAATCGAGCGCTTGGCCAAACCCAGAAACGGTTTTGAACTCATTGAGCGCCTGAGACTTATCAATGTATGTGACGTCTGCCACTTCTGGGTATAGCGAGATGCGCTTCACTAACGACTGCATGCTAGTGTCAGAGACACCATCTTTCACAAATAAAGAAATTTCCGCCGCGTCTTTAAAGCCACTGCTTACTTGCCCGACATTTTTAACTACAAGGTATAGGGTTGCTGGCAGGGTTAAACTCAGTCCAAGCACTGCAATCGTCAACATGGATGCCCAAGGCGTACGCCACATTTCACCAAGCGATTGTACCCCTTGGCGAAAGGTATTAATCACAGCGAAATACCCACGGGTAAAGATAGAGCGTTTATGCACAGTTTCAGCTTGTGCTTGGCGTCCTTTAAAAAGAATACTCATGGGGCCGTCCTATTGCGCAAGTGGGTCTTGAATTAAGCGCCCTTGTTTTAAGGTCAAGGTGCGGTATTTCATGCGAGCGATTAAACCTAAATCATGGGTGGCGATTAACACTGAGGTGCCGTGCTGATTAAAATCTTCAAAAAGCTTCAGGATTTCCCAGCTTAGCTCAGGGTCTAAGTTACCGGTTGGTTCATCTGCAAGCAGTAATGGCGGCGAATTCACAATCGCTCGCGCTATGCCCACACGTTGCTGCTCCCCGCCAGATAACGTAGTTGGGTCGCATTTGGCTTTATCTAACAGACCCACCTTATCAAGTGCACCATGGACGCGCTTTTCAATGTGCTTTCTGTGAGTGCCTTCAATCACCAAAGGCAAAGCCACGTTATCAAACACGCTATAACGCTCTAACAGGCGGTGGTTTTGAAAAATGATGCCAATATCACGGCGCACGAATGGGATTTGGCTTTGTGTAATGGCGTTAAGGTTAACGCCATTAATTAACACTTGCCCAGCTGAGGGGCGCTCCATCAAACTGATGAGCTTAAGTAAGGTACTTTTTCCTGCCCCACTGTGCCCAGTTAAAAACGCCAGCTCCCCCTCTTTTAGCTCAAAGCTGACGCGCTCTAAGGCTCGGTGGCCACCTGCGTATGTTTTACTAACGTCCTGAAACTTTATCATTGTTATTATTAGCCTAGGCAGTGAGGTTTATTTTTTATTGGTTAAATAATGCCTTAATAAAGTCATCACTTTCAAATGGTCTGAGGTCATCAATGCCCTCACCCACACCAATGTAGCGAATTGGAATATCAAACTTATCTGCCACGGCAAAGATCACCCCGCCTTTAGCGGTGCCATCAAGCTTAGTGAGGGTAATACCCGTGAGTCCAACCGCTTTATTAAATAGCTCAACCTGGCTCATGGCATTTTGCCCAGTGCCAGCATCAATCGTTAGCATGACTTCATGTGGCGCATCAGCATCAATTTTTTTCATCACGCGAGCAATTTTTTCAAGCTCTTGCATTAAGTTGTCTTTATTTTGCAAACGCCCTGCTGTATCGGCAATTAAGACATCCACATTACGCGCTTTAGCGGCTTGGAAGGCGTCAAATACTACAGAGGCACTGTCTGCGCCTGTATGCTGGGCAATCACAGGGATGTCATTACGCTCGCCCCACACTTGTAGCTGCTCAACTGCAGCTGCACGGAAAGTGTCACCTGCTGCCAACATCACGGATTTACCTTGGCTTTGGAACTGCTTAGCAAGCTTACCTATGGTGGTGGTTTTACCCACACCGTTCACACCCACCATCAAAATAACAAAAGGACCATTATCAGCGCGCAGTGTCAGCGGCTGCTCGGCTTGCTTAAGCATGCTGCCCATTTCTTCTTGCATGAGCGTAAATAACGCATCGCCATCTTTAAGCTGCTTACGGTCAGCGCTGTCCGTTAAACTATCAATGAGCTTCATGGTGGTATCCACCCCCACATCCGCCATTAATAGCTGTGTTTCGAGTTCTTCAAAAAGCTCATCATCAATCTTTTTGCCGCTAAAAATAGCACTAAAACCTGCCCCTAAATTGGTCTTGGTTTTTTTCAGCCCTTCTTTTAATCGGGCAAAAAAGCTGAGTTTCTTCTCGGCCTTGGTGTTCTCTGGCTGAGTGTTTGTCGCTAGTTCTGTATTTTCTTCTGCTTCAGTAAGCGCGGCTTCAGTGGGCTCTGCAGTCACCGCTTCAACAACATCATTTTGCTCAGGCGTCACCTCGCTTGTTGCATTTGTCTCATCACGCTCAGTTGTTGTGTTTTGCTCTGTGTTTGATTCTGTTTTTGGCTCGGCACTTTGCGCAGTATCGTCAGCTTGCTCTGCCTCATTCAATGAGGTTTCCTCAGCAGGAGCCTCATCTTCTAGAGCATCTTTTTCTTCTACAGCAATGGTTTCTGCGTCATCAATGATTGGGTCAACGTTGGTAGCTTGGGTACTCTCTGCCGTTAGCTCTTCTTTAACATCGTCGCTGGTGACAACCGTGGAGGCTTCTACATGAGTGTGAGGTGTAGAGGCTTCATCAGTAACCGTGGCGTCATCATCTAACTTGGTTTCTGCTTGAGTCGCCTGAGCATCTGCTTCACGTGGTGCGTTAGTAACCTCCGAGGTCGTTACCTCTTGGTTGTCAGCCGTTCCAACATCTTGCGTATCTTCTTGGGATTGAGATGAAGTGACCTGCTCTTCGTTTTTAGCATTCTCTTGTTCTTTTTTACCTAGGCCAAACCAAGATAAGAATTTGCTCTTTTTTGCCATACTCGTTCGAAACCGCGTCGTTAATTCTGATATTATAAAAGTCGCTCATGATAACACTGTTAACCCTGTGTCAAAAGCGCTGAAAAAGCCGCCATGTACCTTTAACGCCATAATGAAATACACTTATGAAACATCGCTCACGCTCTCGTTCTCGTTCTGCTCAGTCTTCATCAAAGCCGTCAGGCTTCATCCGCATCATTGCGGGTAAACACCGTGGGCGAAAACTGCCAGTGCATGACGTTGAAGGCTTAAGGCCCACCACAGACAGAGTAAAAGAAACCGTATTTAATTGGTTAATGATGCATATTCGCGATGCAAAGGTGTTAGATAGCTTTGCTGGCGCCGGCAGCTTAGGCTTTGAAGCCTTATCTCGCTTTGCCGCTCATGTGGATTTTATCGAGCTAGATAAAAACGCTAAAGCGCAGCTAGATGCCAATGTTGCCGCGCTAAACGCCGATAATGCCGAGGTGTTGTTAGGCGATGCCCTAAAGGTGATTGCAACCCTTGATGCTAAATATGATGTGGTGTTTATAGATCCACCTTTTAATAAAGGCTTGGCCCAAACAGCCATTGAGCAACTGACGGTGCATCAACGCCTTGCAGAAGGTGCTGTGATTTATATAGAAACCGAGCAAGGCGCAAGTTATCAAATACCAAGCGAATGGACCTTACTCAAAGAAAAGCGCTACGGCCAAGTGTTAAGTTGCCTGTATCAAACCGCATAAAAAAAACGGTGCATGTGCACCGCTTTTTTATTCGCTAATTTCAATTCCTAAATTACTTTGGCCATCTGCAAGGGCTTTTGCTTTCAGTGCTTTTAAGCCATCACCACTGATGCGCTCTTGCTTGGCGACTTCATCAATCAACTCACCAAGCACAGCCACTTCATATTGCATTAAAGGGTGTTCACGAATGGCTTGGTTATCAGCCACTTCACCTTTCACTGTTAGCTCATACTCTATGTATTTAGCTACTGACGCTTGAGAAATCTTGCTCACATTAATAAAGTCTTGCTCGTCTTTAGTGGCTAAACCATTTAATACACCAAGCAAGGCGGTGGCTGCATCAATCGCAGGGTAAACACCAAACATGTCAAAATCATTCAGATCTGGGGTGTTTTCTTCCACTTTTTCTGTGAGCTTTTCAAAGCTGATTTTAGCTTTAGCTACGGCAATTTTTTCCCATACTAGATTCAAAGCAATACGAAGCTGCTCACCATCACCAAACTCGGTGGCTTCACTGAACAATTGGTAATTAGGCAGCATACGCTCTAATAAGGCGGCGCTAAGCGCTGCTTTTTGCAAATAGTTAAGCTCGCGAATACGTTGGAAGTTATTTAGTTTCATGTTTCTCTGATTGGCATGACCAGCAAATTTCAAAGTTACCAGCATTGGCTTGCCCGCACTTGGGGCATAACCACGATGGTAATGAATCGCTGTGTTCTTTTGATTGGCGGTAGTTTAGCAAGATTTGTTCGGCTTGGGATTTTTTTAATTGCCGAACCTTAATTTTGACGCAAGTTTCTAAAAATGGAATTTCGCCTAGTGCGCCATGCAGTGGCGCCCCTTCTATGCGGCAATCAATGCGCGCCAAAGCAAGTTGGTCGCGCACCAAATGAGCTTCTAGTTCTGTCTCGCATTCAGCAAGCAAGACATACTCAAAAGCGTTATCTGACATTAGGCACTCAGCTGGCGCTGAGCATACTCAAATTTGAGCTTAAATTCTGTTACGCGCGCCTTCGCTTGCTCTAACTCTTCACTTAAGGTTTGGTTATCGTTACGCAGCGTGTTGTAAGCATCTCGCATTTTTGCCAGCTCATCTTCAAGGCGTTTCACGACTGAAGACGTACGCTCAGAAACATTGGCATGCTGCTGCTTTTCATCATCCAAAGCAGCGTTTGCCTCTGCGAGTGATTGTTCAAGCTGATTAATTTGTTCACTTAGCTGAGTCACATTACTTGCTTGCTCAGCGTAATCATCCTGCGCTTTAGTAAGTTGCGCTTCTAATTCACTGATGGCACCGGCATGAGACTGCACCAATTCAGAGTGCGCTTCTTTTTGTGTGCTTTCAAGGTTTGCCAAAGCCTGCTCTTTATCACTGAGCGCTTCGGTAAGCTCGGCAACAGACTGCTGTGTTTGCACTAAATCGCTTTGAACGGCATCAAAGCGTTCATTTAAATCGTCACGCTCTTTGGTCAGTTGGTCACGCTCTTTTTCAAGGGCTTTAATGGTTTTATCAACCTGACTGTGATCCGCTTGAAGCTGTGCTAACTGCGCCACTAAATCCGCATTTTCAATACCAAGCGAAGACTTGGTCTTTTTCAGCTCGCCTTCCAGTTTCGCGTTATCACCGGCTAATTGTGCACGCTCAACATCCAGCGTTTTTACGCGCTCAGCCAGCTGGGCTAACTCATCTTTTGCTTCACCCACGTCTTGGTTCAGTATCGTGTTTTCTTTTTCTAAGGTGTCAACGCGGGATTTGTGCGCGGCAACTAATTCATTTGCTTCTGCCAACTCTGCTTCCAGCTCATTGATGCGTGCATTTGCATCATTCAAAGCTTCGTCACTTTGTGCAGTCGCATTATTTAACGCAGCATCACGCTCAGCCGTAAGGGCATCGTTTTGCTCTTTAAGCTCACGATGTTTATCCAGCATCTCTTTGAGTTTGTCAGATTGGTGGGCGTTATGCGTTTTTTGTTTTTCTAACAGGCTATTGAGCTGCTCAATTTCGTTGTCTTTGTCTTTTAAGTTTGCTTCTAAGGTAGCAAGGTGAGCTTGGGTTTCCCCTTCGCCTTGAGCCGCTTTTTCTTTTTCTAATTCAAGCTCAGTTAAAGCGTGTTTTAACTCAGCCACATCATTAATTTTTTGGGTGAGCTTAACAATTTCTTGGCTTTGCTCTTTCGCTTCTTGTTGAGTACTTAATAAAACGGAGGTTTGCTCACTGTATTTTTGTTTTAATTCGTTGAGCTGTTGTAACAGGGCAGAGTCGTCTTTGGCTTTTTGCTGTTCAAGGTTACTGTTAACCATGTTCAGCGCTTCTTCGTAAGCTGATGCCATGCCTGCTTGCATTAAGGCGTTAAACTGCTCAGACATGGCAGTTAATTGCGTTTGTAAATTCGGGTGCTCTGATAGCAATTTGGCAACTTCATCGTGAGCGTGCGACTGCGTATCTGCGTGTTTAACCTGTGCCATGACTTTCCTCAACCTATCCCCAGCGTAGCGCATTAATGTTGCGCTAAACGTACCCGCTTTTATTATAGTATGGTGTTTGTGCTGATTTAAAAAGCAGCATTTAACATTTTAGATACATACAAAATTACCGTAACTCGCTAATAAAGCAAAGCCATTTGACCCGATTATGATGACATTAACCACGCCAGCGCTACTTTTTCCTGCTATCTCATTGTTATTACTCGCTTATACCAACCGTTTTTTGGTGTTAGCTCAACTCATCCGACAACTTAATGCGCGAGAGTCACAACCTGTTCGCCCCTTTGTAAAAGCACAAATTTCTAACTTAAAAAAGCGCATTAAACTGATTCGTACCATGCAGTTTTTAGGTGTGGTGTCGTTTTTAATGTGTACTTTGGCCATGTTTGCCTTATTTGTGGCACTTAACCCGCTCGGTACTGTGTTATTTGGCATTAGCTTGGGGTGTTTAATTGCGTCGTTAATCACCTCTTTGTATGAGATTCATATCTCCTGTGATGCCATTGAAATTGAGCTGGCGAATATTGAATTTGGCGAAAATGAGAAAAAACCTGATAGCTAGTTCATCATTTTCTCAACTGACTTCTATACTTGGTTCAATTACTTAGCTGTAACAAAGAGGTGTAGGTAAGTGTCAGATTTTTTGTTTGCTGATAACGACGATGAACAGGTAAATGCAACGCCCGAGTCTGAGGACTATTGGGACATCTTAGTTGTTGATGATGAAGAAGACATTCATCAAGTGACTAAGCTGGTTTTGGCCGGTTTTAAATTTGAAGACCGCACTTTACGTTTTCACAATGCCTATTCAGCAGCACAAGCAAAAACCCTCTTTGAGCAAGACATCGAATTTGCGGTTGGGCTTGTTGATGTGGTTATGGAGACCAACCACGCAGGTCTTGATTTAGTAAAATTCATCCGTGAGGATTTAGACCAAAACGACATTCGCTTGGTACTAAGAACGGGTCAACCCGGTGAAGCCCCAGAAGAAGCGGTGATCCGTGATTACGATATTAACGACTACAAAAACAAAACTGAGCTGACGGCCATCAAGCTAAAGACTTTGTTGTATTCAGCGCTGCGTTCTTACCGTGACATTGTCATCATTGAAAAAAACAAACGCAGTTTAGAGCGTATTATTGACGCCTCAGCCAAGTTATTAGAATACGATTCCATCCAAGAGTTTGGTTCAAGCATTTTGCAGCATGTTTCCAATGTCATGGGGCTTGAGCACAACCAAATTTTTTGCGCCGCAGCAGTGAATAACCGCGAAGCAGATGCCAATGAATTTGAATTATTGGCTTCATCCGGCCTTGAGGCCCAAGGCGGCCCGAATGGCTTACCCGATGACGTAATGAAGCTGTTTGAAACAGCGCATAATCGCAAGCAGTCTTTAAAAGATGAAAACACCTACGTAGGTTACTTCCCGAGTAAATGCGGGCGCGAAACCATGTTGTACGTGTCAAAACCCGATAAGCTCGAGCCGGAAGATCACCACATTTTAGAGTTTTTCTCTAATAACATCGCACTCACCTATGACAATTTACGTCTTCGTGAAGTGGTACGTGACTCACAAAAAGAGCTGTCTTACATTCTCGGTGAGGCCGTTGAAAAACGCTCAAAAGAAACAGGTAGCCACGTAAAACGTGTAGCAGAATACAGCTTTTTGCTAGCAACCCTGTATGGGCTAGGTAAATACGATGCGGAAATTTTAAAGCTTGCCTCACCACTGCATGACATCGGCAAAATTGGTATTCCGGATGCCATTTTAAATAAGCCAGGTAAACACGACGCCGAAGAATGGCAAATTATGCAAACCCATGCACAGCTGGGTTACGATATTTTGAAAAATTCCACCAACGAAATCTTATTGTGCGGGGCTCGCATCGCTCACACTCACCACGAAAAATGGAATGGTAAAGGTTACCCTCAGGGGCATGCCGGTGAAAAGATAGACATAGTAGGTAGAATAACCGCACTTGCCGATGTGTTTGATGCGCTAGGCTCAGACCGCTGCTATAAGCAGGCTTGGCCGCTTGAAAAAATCCTTAACTTATTAAAAGAAGAGCGTGGTGAGCACTTTGATCCTAAGTTGGTGGATTTGTTCTTAAACAACTTGGACGATTTTTTAGCAATTCGCGATCAATTTCCCGATTAAAAAATACACGCAGACGTGTACTTTTATTTTTTTATAGGTCATAATCACGCCAGTATAAAAATAAAACCAACAAGACTTATCTTTTTAAAACAGATAGTTGGAAGCTTCTGGAAAAGATAATAGTAAGGTGTAACAGCACCTACTTACTTTACGAGGGAACGCAAGGTGAGATTTGATCAGCTTCGTCAATTCATCGCTATCGGCGAATACAGACACTATCGTCAAGCTGCTGAACAAACCGGTATCAGCACGTCAGCTTTAACGCGCAGCATACAAACACTGGAAAGTGAGCTTGGTTGCCAACTACTCATTCGCTCTACCCGCTCTGTGCGTTTAACCGACGAAGGGGAAGTGTTTTACCAATTCTGCCGCCAAACCTTAGCGCAATACGCTAACTTTAAACGCAACATTCAATTAGGCAGCGAGCCGAATGTCCGCGTACTGAGAGTAGGTGTTCATCCTGAGTTAAATGACTTCGTAGAATCTGTCCTGCCAAGCTTTAAAGCTCAATACCAAAATGTGGAAGTCTTACTCACGCCTCTTAATGACGCTGATTTACAAGTGGCGATGCTGAATAAATCATTGGATCTGACAATCAGTATTGGCGCGCAAGAAAATCAATCTGACACGGCTTTACCACACAATATCGTTGTGTTTACCGGGCAACAGCACCCGCTGGCTCAAAACCCTCTTAAGCACGTCAGTCAATTACGTGCCTTTGAGTTAATGGGCTGTTTTTCAGGTGAAATTGAATCCATGCGAAGCATTGAGCGCGCTGCAGATCTGCTAGCACAAGGTAGTAACATTAAATTTGGTCATTACGACTTAGTTGCTCAATGTGTAGAAGGCAGTCAACGCATCGCTTTTGCCGGCAAAGAGTTACTCGACACCATTATGAGCAACCCGAACTTAGCGGTGCTTCATAGCCCACAAGAGTCTCCTAATAACGTGATTGTGAAGCGCACTCACCCAGAAAAGGAAGACCCATACATCACCCTGTTTAGCTCGGCTATCTATGCGTCAGCGCACGGCAATCAACCTCTCTCCATGTTGGCATAAAACGGGGCAATTAAAAGTCCCGCTTTTTGCCCTTTTGCGGTATATTGCGCGCTCTTAGATTGATTGAGACCGCGCTGTGACCGCTGCACATTTTAGTGATTCAACCCTAAATCACATCC
>JBGTXC010000046.1:0-13970 GCA_041937835.1 Alteromonadaceae bacterium
TTCTATCAGGCTGACGTTGACGCGCCAGGGAGCATCGAGGGCGAAGAGCACGGCTTCGGACACGTCCTCCGCGGTGATGATTTCAAAGCCGCTTGCCATTTGTTTGGCGCGAATTGGGTCTATGCTGCGCATCTCGCGGATACTTGGGATATCCAGCATGGCGCCGTTTTGCATGTGGTTCAGGTTTTGGTCTAAAAATGCTTTGGGGTTTTTTTCATAAAACGCCACCATGACTTGGTAAATGGTGACCGAGTTATCAGCAGGAATGACTTTTTCAGCAAAGCCCCAGAGGGTATCTGAGGGGCGAATGGGGCCAAGTTGGCGGCCTTGCTCACCATAATCAGCCCCTTTGGGGCCACGCAAACGCACGGTGTCGTCAGCAAAGAGCGCCGTGGTACTAAAAGAAAAAATTAAAGCTAAAACAATTAAGGTGCTCGAGGCTAAACCACGCATAGAAGTCCCATATCCACAGTGTCGTCGGTTGCGATATCGCTGTTTATTATTGTTTTTTAAGCAAGCAGCGTTCCACAGTCAAAACTATAAACCAGATATACGGGAATATCCATTCTAATACTTTATAAATTAAGGGGTTATAAGTGCTTGAATGATGAGGGATTGAGCAAAAAAAAGCGGCAATGAGATGCCGCTTAGGAAAGGATTATAAATACTCTGCAATTAAGGCTTCAGCAATTTGCACACTGTTGGTGGCTGCGCCTTTACGGGTGTTGTCAGAAACCACCCACATGTTAATGCCGTGAGGGTGCGAAATGTCATAACGAAGACGCCCTACGTACACCTCGTCAGAGCCACTGGCATCACTTACTGGTGTTGGGTAATCTTGCTCATCTTCAATTAAAACCACGCCTTCAGCATCACGCAGTAGCGCTTTTACATGTTCAAGATCAGGTTGCATACGCGTCTCAACATGAATGGCTTCAGCATGACCATAGAACACAGGCACGCGCACTGCGGTCGGATTTACCAGCACTGAGCTATCGCCCAAGATTTTTTGCGTTTCCCACACCATTTTCATTTCTTCTTTGGTGTAGCCGTTGTCTTGGAATACATCAATTTGCGGGATCACATTAAACGCCATTTGCTTAGGAAATACTTCGTTTTCCATTGGGCGTGCGTTCATTAAATTTGCTGTTTGCTTGGCAAGCTCTTCAACCGCTTCTTTACCTGCGCCAGACACGGCCTGATACGTGCTCACATTAATGCGGTCAATGCCATAGGCATCATAGATTGGCTTTAGTGCCACCAGCATTTGGATAGTTGAACAATTAGGGTTAGCTATGATGTTTCGGTTACGAAAATCCGCTAAGTTAGCTTTGTTTACCTCAGGTACGATTAATGGCACGTCAACGTCGTAACGAAACTGCGAGGTGTTATCAATCACAACACAGCCTGCCTCTGCCGCAATTGGCGCGTATTTTTCAGAGACACTGCCCCCGGCAGAGAACAAGCCAATGTGGGCATTGGCAAAATCAAAGGTGTCCACATCGATGACTTCAATCATGTCACCACGGAAACTGATTTCTTCCCCTGCACTGCGACTCGATGCCAGCAAAAATAATTCACCGACTGGGAAATTGCGCTCTTCAAGCGTTTCAATGATTTGACGGCCGACTAGCCCAGTTGCACCCAATACGGCAACATTATACTGCTGGGTCATCTTAATTCCTTATTTCTTTGCAAGGGAAAAACCTAACGTTGCCAACTGTATGGCAAGGTTGTTGTCTGAGGTATGTACTCTCAGAGACGAAAATTCACGGCGCATAGGGTAAGACTTACGAAGTGCATCAAAGCCTTTTTTATTTAGCCCTAAACGCATTAATGCGTCGTCACGGCGCACATCATAAACTAAATGCACTAAGGCTTTAATAGCTTCTTGCGTAAAGCCGTCACTTAATGTGATGTCTGTGATGCTCGGGGTTGGCAGTACGTGTTCAAGCGTTAAGTCATAGGGCATGTCATTCAGTTGATGCCACGCCTCGGCCAACATTAACGTACCGCGCGCTTTACCTTCAAAAGTGTGGCCGGCAATGTGGGTGGTCGCAAAATGGGTGTGTGCTAAAAGCCCTTGGTTTACATTTGGCTCATTTTCCCACACATCAAGAACTGCAGTGGCATCCGGGTTATCAGCAAGGTGTTCACAAAGCGCTTGATTATCAATCACATCCCCTCGGCTGGCATTAATGATAATGGCGTTTTTCTTAAGCTCAGCTAAATTTTGTGCGCCTAGCAGGCCCACGGTTTTATGTTCGCCTTCAGCTATTTTTGGCACATGAAAACTGATGATGTCTGCCTTTTTTAGCAGTGTTTCAAGCGGTAAAAAGCCGTCGTCTTCTTCGGCAAGGGCTCTGGGTGGGTCACACTCCAACACAGTCACACCAAGCACGGCAAGTTTGGTTTTAAGCGTTTGGCCAATATTGCCAAGGCCCACAATGCCTACGGTTTTTGATTTAACATCAAAGCCTTGCTCTTGCCCAAGCGCTAAAATGCTCGACACCACATATTCAGCAACCGCCACCGCGTTGCAGCCGGGCGCACTGCTAAATGCGATGCCTCTTTCTGCCAATAAGGCTTCGTCTACATGTTCGCGGCCTATGGTCGCCGTGCCCACAAATTTAAGGGCATTGGCTTTTGTGAGCAGTGCGTCATTCACAGGTGTGATGCTGCGCACCAATAAGGCATCCACATCCACTAAGGCTTCAGGGGCAAGGTCGCGTCCTGAAAATCGGGTAATGTCATGGTTGGGGAAAAGGGCTTCAACATAAGGCATGTTGGCATCAGCTAAAACGCGCATGGAGCACTCAATTTTGAGTTTAAGATGGCGTTATTGTAGCGAGGGCATTTAAAAAAACACCCTTTAAACGACAAAAGGCCGCAAAAGCGGCCTAAAAACACATAGTGTAATTGTGTTACTGGTATTTACGCATCACTAACGTGGCATTGGTACCACCAAAACCAAAGCTGTTAGACATCACAGTGTTAAGCGCAGCCTCTTTGGCTTCGGTCACTATATTCAGCCCTTTGGCTTCGTCGTCCAAGGTGTCAATGTTGATGGATGGCGCAACAAAACCATGCTCTAGCATCAGTAATGAATAAATCGCTTCATGCACACCGGCAGCACCAAGCGCGTGGCCTGTCATGGCTTTCGTTGCACTGATCATTGGGCTATTGTTACCAAACACTTCTTGGATTGCACCTAACTCTTTCACATCACCCACCGGGGTGGACGTGCCATGTGTATTTAAGTAGTCGATTGGTGTATCCACAGTACTCATCGCTTGTTGCATACAGCGCACAGCACCTTCGCCTGAGGGCGCCACCATATCAAAACCATCACTGGTTGCGCCATAACCTACGATTTCCGCATAAATTTTGGCACCACGGGCAAGCGCATGCTCTAGCTCTTCAACGACTACGATGCCACCACCGCCAGAAATTACAAACCCATCACGATCCGCATCATAGGTGCGTGATGCCTTACTTGGGTCATCATTGTATTTAGTAGATAGTGCGCCCATGGCATCAAATTCCATCGCAAGCGTCCAGTGTAGCTCTTCACCGCCACCGGCGAAGATCACATCCTGTTTACCAAGCTGAATAAGCTCTAGTGCGTTACCAATACAGTGAGCACTGGTAGCACATGCTGAGGCAATAGAATAGTTAACGCCACGAATTTTAAACGGCGTTGCTAAACACGCTGAGGTAGTCGATGCCATAGTACGTGGCACCATGTAAGGGCCAACACGTTTAACGCCTTTTTCACGTAAGGTGTCAGCAGCTTCCACTTGGTATTTGGATGAACCACCGCCAGAGCCCACCACTAAGCCAGTGCGCGGGTGAGAAACCACAGATTCCGGAAGGTTCGCATCGGCAATGGCCTGTGCCATAGAGATGTAAGCATAGCCGGCGGCATCACCCATAAAACGAAACGCTTTACGGTCAACATTGGCTTTTACGTCTAAATCTATGGTGCCTGCAACTTGGCTGCGTAAGCTATATTCTGCAAATTCAGGATTATGAGTAATACCACTTTTACCTGCTTTTAAAGACGCCAATACTTCGTCTTGATTATTACCTATGCTCGATACCACTCCGATACCTGTGATGACAGCTCTTCTCATTGCCCTTCCTTCTTATAATTCATAAAATTGCGGTCATTTTACGTGTTATCCTTGAACAAAGTGGTCAGCTTTCCAAAAAGCCCTACCATTTTGACTTATCGCCACGTATTTACATTATTTCCTGGACGTGACTAATTCATGACAAGCTTGCAGAACGCGACGATTCATTTCAATGCTGAAGGAACGCCCGTCGCTGACGATTTTGACGATGTGTACTTTTCTAACGATGACGGCTTGAAAGAGTCTGATTATGTGTTTTTTCAATCAAATCACATCGCAGAGCGCTTAGCACAGCACCCTTACCCACAGTTTACTGTTGCAGAAACCGGCTTTGGTACGGGTCTTAACTTTTTAAATACGTGGCAACGTTTTGAAGAGCACAATTACGCAAAACCACTGCATTTTATTAGCTTTGAAAAATTCCCAATTGATAAAGCAGACCTCGAAAAAGCCCTTGCTGCATGGCCAACATTAAAAACGTTTAGCCAACAATTACTAGCGCAATACCCTGATGCCGTGCCCGGGTGCCACAGGTTAGTGTTTGCAGGCGGCAAGGTCACTTTAGATTTATGGCTTGGCGACATTCATGCCATGCTACCTGAGCTAAGCCCCTATCCACACGTTGATGCTTGGTATTTAGATGGCTTTGCGCCGAGTAAAAATCCGGATATGTGGCAACAAACCGTGTTTGATGCCATGAGCAGGTATGGGCGAAAAGGCTGTACATTTGCCACATTTACCGCCGCGGGCTTTGTGCGCCGCGGCTTAATTGCAGCAGGTTTTGATGCTCAAAAACAAAAAGGGTATGGCCGTAAACGCGAAATGGTGATTGGGCAACTTGCCAGCAATAAAGCCCTCCCGGTTGAGGCTTTTAACGCACAGCCCAAACGCAGCTTAGACAATGTCGCCATCATAGGGGGTGGTATTGCTTCTGCATCCATTGCGGTTGCCCTTGCTAAGCGCGGCCTCAGTTTTAGTTTATTCTGCCAAGATGATGCGTTAGCAAAAGGTGCTTCAAAGCACCATCAAGGTGCTGTATACCCTCAACTTCATGCCGAGTACACACCCTATGCCGCGCTTTATGCGACCAGTTTTTATTTCGCTAAAAACCTCTATCAACATCTAGACACTCACGGCTTTCACTACGCTCATGATTGGTGTGGTGTGCTGCTACAAGCCATCAGTGAGCCACTGGCAGTGCGTTTTAACAAATTAATTAACAATGGGGTTTGGCCAAAGGCGCTTATCTGCGACGTGGATGCTAAAGAAGCATCTCAGCTTGCCAACCTTCCCTTACCTTATGCTGGGCTTTTTATGGCAAAAGCAGGCTGGGTCAGCCCCAGAGAATTAGTAACTGCCATGTTTAAATACAGTGATAGCCTTTGCCAACACAGCTATCACTTTAATACACAAGTCACCCGTATAGAGCAAACCACTGCGGGTTATTGCCTTTACCAAGGTCAACAAAAATTAGGTGAATTCTCAGACGTATTTTTAACTACAGGGCATCTATTATCAGAGCTAACCGGAGAAGGGACCTATCCCATTAAAGGCGTGCGCGGTCAAGTATCTCACTTAAAAGCAAGTGATGCGTCAAGTGCACTTGGCACAGTGCTTTGCCATAAAGGCTATTTCACCCCGGCGTACCAAGGCATACATGCTATGGGCGCCACTTTTGATAAAGTAAACGTCACTGATGGGGTGACCGATGACGACAATGACAAAAACTTGGCTCAGTTAGCCGGCTTTTACCAAGACACCGACTGGTTTAAAGCGTGGCAAGGCAAAGAAGACATCACAGGTGCTAAGGTAGGCGTACGTGCCACCTTACCTGATCACATGCCATTAGTTGGCAGCTTGTGTGATAAACAAGGCTTTTTGCGTACCTTTGCGGATTTAAGCAAAGGGAAAATGCATGGCTTCAAAGACACTCAGTTATTTGAACAAGGGCTTCATACTTTAAGTGGGTTTGGTGCGCGTGGTCTTTGCAGTGCGCCTTTGTGTGCTGAGGTACTTATCAGCCAGTTATTACAAGAGCCCATGCCTATGGCTAAATCGCTCCGCAATGCTATTTTGCCACAACGATTTTGGGTCAAGGGGTTGATTCGAAAGGAAATCGCGGCAGATTAGGCTGGACAAACCGCCTAATTCACCGTTTAATGAAACTGAACAAAAAAAGGGACTGACGTCATGTTAAAACACACCCTTGCGGGCCTCATTTTAATTGCTAGTTTTTCTGCCACCGCTAACTTAGCTGCGGTGCCTCTACCTACGGATTTTGATTCCCGCATCAGTTTTGCAGACGACTACCCTATGGTGCTAACCGGCTTTACTAAGCTTGATGAAATGGACGTGATCAATTTTTATCACAGTAATTTAGGTGAGCCTGATGCCGTTTTTGAAGACATTGGCAGACGCTCTTTGATTTATTATCAAGAAGGCAAAACCATCAAGGTAAGCATTTACCAACAAGATGAGCACTGTGAAATTAGCATTTTAATTACCGAGTAAAAAATGCCATTAAAAAAGCCCACATTCAGTGGGCTTTTTAGTGTGTGTTTAATTAGGCGTCATCAGTGCGGGCAAGTTGAATGACCACCCTGCGGTTTTTAGCACGATTAATTTGCGTATTGTTTGGCGCTATGTGGCGCTTTTCACCAAAGCCCGTGGTTTCTACGCGCGATTCATCCACTCCTTGGCTAACTATGTAATCTTTAATCGCTTTTGCCCTTTTACGAGATAACTCAAGGTTTATCCAGCGACCGCCGTAGCTGTCTGTGTAGGCGGCAATTTCCACCGCATCGATATTGGGATCATTTTTTAAGTAAGCGCCAATTTTTTGTAAGCGTTTTTTCGACTCGCGGGTGAGCTCTGAAGAATTTGACTCATAGTTCATTACTGTAAAAGCAATGTCTTCAAAGCTGTATGGTAAGAGGCCGTCGCGGCAGGTTAAAAAGGCCAAGTACGGGTTTTTAAAGTTCACACTCGATAAGCTCACTGCCACGTCGTCATCAGGGTTTTGCCAATCTGAATAATAAAACGTGGGGTTAAAGCCCTTTTCCAGCTCAGTCAGCATTTTAAAGCTGGCGGCGTTTTCAAGCTCGCCGTCAAATAGCTTGTAAAGCGGCATGCTTGCAAGTACACGGCTTGGCTGCCCGGGGCGATACGGTGGCGGCACAGAAACCACTTGAGCCTGACCATAATCCCCTGGGGTGTCTAGCATATCTAATTGAAAGTGAATGGGTTTAGACTTGCTTGCTTTAGCGCTAAACACCGCTTTACCATAGTAAGGAATAGGCTGCTCTAAATAACAGGCCAATTGATTCGTTTGGTCGTTTTGCCACACGGCACTACTTTCATTGGCACTGTATTGCCGCATAGCGGCCTCACCCCAAGGGATGATGCTAATACTAAACAGAGCAACTAGGGCTTTTGCGTATGGCATTGGAACCTCTATTCTAAATCAATGGCTTAGCAAATTGATGCGCGCTAAAATTAGGGCGTAAACGGGTTTACTTCCCCTTTCAGCATAGCGTAGGCATCACGTCTAACACTAATAAGCAATAATCACGCCTAAACTTTATTGACACAGCCAAGACGCTCACCACAATTTTTGGCATAATACCCGTTTTCGTCACCACCAGCTAAGTGTGTTATGTCAGAAACTGAACAAAGCTTATTTTCCCAACGTTTTCGTGGCTTTTACCCCGTTGTGATCGACGTTGAAACTGCCGGCTTTAATAATAAGACCGATGCCCTACTCGAAATTGCCGCCACCACATTAAAAATGGATGAAAATGGCGACTTAGCACTCGATACCACGTTGCATTTTCACATAGCGCCGTTTGAGGGTGCCAATATAGAGCAAAGTGCCATCGAGTTTAACGGCATTGATCCTTTCTCACCTTTACGCGGTGCGGTTGATGAAGCAGAAGCCATTAAAGAGATTTGTAAAATGGTGCGCAAAGGGCAAAAAGCTGCGGGCTGCCAGCGCTCTGTGGTTGTTGCTCATAATGCCGCGTTTGATCATGGCTTTTTAAATGCCGCAATTGAGCGTAACAATATTAAGCGTACGCCATTTCACCCGTTTGTGAGCTTTGATACCACGTCTTTAGCTGGCCTTGCCTTAGGCCAAACCGTACTTGCCAAAGCGTGCCGAAGAGCAGGTATTGCCTTTGATAACAGCCAAGCACACAGTGCACTGTATGATACAGAGCGCACAGCTGAGCTATTTTGTTACATAGTGAATCGCTTTAAAGCCTTAGGGGGGTGGCCTTTACCGCCAGAGACAGACACCCCAAGTGAAGAGGCGTCAGAAGCATAAAAAAAAGCGCATTTAATGCGCTTTTTTTATGTGAATTTTTGCTCAATCTTACCGCCCACCAAGGCAATTTTATGAGGCGGGTAAATCCGTGCAAATTGCGCTTTTTCTTTGGCAATCAGCACTTCTATGCCCGGATGTAAGATGTCATTCACAGTAACGCGGGCACTTTTTAGCTGTACTTGGATTTTGCGCTCAAGGAGTTTTTGATTTCGGTAAACTCGCTTTAGTTTGGTATTAACGAGCTCAAGGCTTGATTCTACTTTCGCTAAGTACTTTTGTTGCTGTGCAGGTGACGGGATTTTAAGCGCTTTATTTCGTGCAGTTTTAAGCGTGACTAAACGGTCGCTTAATTGCTTTTCAAGCTCTTTCATTTGTTGTTGTTTTTCTCTGAGCGAGTCCACACTTTGGGCAAGGTTTAAAATGGTTTTAGTGCCAGACGGCGCGCCAATTTCACCGGCTTCAATACGCAACGCATCCAATACTCGGCCACCAATGATTTTCCCGTGGGGCTTATCTCCCTTTCCGACTCGTAAAATACGACGCACTTTTAAATAACTGTGCAGCACTTGGCGCTCAATAAATAAATCTGACTCGCCTTCAACACGCACAAATTGCGCAAAGCCAATGGAGATATTGCGTTTAGCTTTAATGCTACAGGTAAAGGGATCTTCCACAGCTTCACGTTTTCGGCCAATGGCACCGTGCATGACTGTGATGTCTGATTCCGACTCAAGCTCAGCGTTTTCAACAAACCCAAGTACCGTGATGTCGCCAGATGCGATGACTTTCATGCCATCTTTAACATCACCACTGACAATCACTGAGCCATCAAACTTAACGTGGCCGGTCGAAACGTCTACGTTGTCGTAACATAAAACGTCATCCACTCGGATACCACGGGCAATTGCCACTGGCACGCCAACGGCATCTGCAATTAAGATGTTGCGATTTTCAGGGTCTAAGCAGGTGCCCTCGCTCACTGAAAAATCCGCATCTTTACCAGGCGTTGCCGCAAGGATGTCACCAAACACCGTGTAACCATCTTCCCCCATAGTAGGCGGAATTTTTTGCATTAATGGTGTACCTGGATTCACCGTGATGATGGCGCCTAAATCGCGCATATCCACTTTGCCATCTTCTTTTGCTTGCGGGCTGAGCACCCTGTCTTGTGCGGTGGCACATAGTCGTACAAATTTAGCATCCACGCCATCTTTAGCGCGTTTTCCATGGGCGACAATGGCACGCATTTCAGTGTTTGGCATTAACTCAAATTGTTTTGCCAAAAACTTTTCAAGCGCACGCTCATTAATTCCTTTTGTGACACCGGCATCGGCAAGCGCACTGAGGGCGCGCTCTGGCGTAACGATTTCACCGCCACTCGATGCCACAACGCGTGCTTCAGCAAGCATATTGGCCTCATCCACATGAATTTCTATGGTGGCATCTAAGGCTTTGGCAATCACATAAGGTGGTGCTGGAATGGTTTGGCTAGGCGCAAAAAGGGCTCTGACTGCCGCCATTTCGATGGCGCAATCCGCGTAAGATGAACTTTCAAATAAGGTAATGAGTTCACTCGCTGAGCTGGGATATCCAGAAGTTGCGGGGTGTTCAATTAACTCTATTTGTTTACTTTCTTCATTTAAAACAAAAATTGACATTCAGAATGAAGTTTCCATGTAAATACTCGCCCGACTTGGGCCCAAATAGCTTAACTCCCAATTTGAGCATAACTTTTAAACAAAGTTAAGTAGTTCTTTTTATATACATAATTTTGTATTAGTTTTGTAAAGTTTAAATTAACAAGGCTAGATAAAAGAAAAGCGCCGAAAGGCGCTTTGTGCAACGTTTAACTGCGTTATGCAGTTACACTTCAAACTTACTGGTTGCATCCAATAAGTTATCAGATAAGTAATGAAGGTTTTTTGCCACTTCGCGCACTTGAGCAAGCGAAGACAAAGTTTCTTCAAATGATGCATGCATGTTAGTGACGTTATCTACCACCATAGCGGCCACTGAAGTTTGCTCTTCAGTGGCGGCTGCAATTTGCGCATTCATGCCGTTAATTGAATTGATCTGATCTGAAATTTTACGTACCGATAAGCCAGTTTCTTCAGCGGCTTCAGCGTTTGAACGCGCTTGCTCTTTAGCGGCATTCATCGCACCTACTGAGTCATTGGCAGCACTGGTAAGCACAGTTAAAAGCTCGCGAATTTCATTGGTTGATTTTGCCGTTCTTGATGCGAGCTCTCGAACTTCATCCGCTACCACAGCAAAACCACGACCTTGCTCACCTGCTCGCGCTGCCTCAATAGCCGCATTGAGCGCTAGAAGGTTTGTTTGCTCGGCAATGGAGGTGATCACATTCAGAATTTGCGTCACGTTTTGCGTGTCATTCGCCAGCTTATCAATGATGGACGCCGCATTATCAATTTCTGAACTTAAGTTATGAGATGACTGCACACTTGATGTAATAAAACGCAGGCTTTGCTCTACTTCTTGCTCAGCAAGTTGCGCCGCTTCTGATGCGCTTGCGGCACTCGATGAAATATCACCCACACTTTGCTTCATTTCTTCCATAGATTGGCGTACTACTTCGGCGTCACTGGCCTGTTGATTAGTCGCAGATTCTGCGCGCTCCATACCTTGTACTAAGCGGGTGGAGTTTTCCATTAAAGGCTCCACCACAGACATAACTTCCATCACTGCCCCGCGCAGTAATGAAATAAAGGCATTAAAGTTAATTGATACTTGGCCAATTTCATCTTGAGAACGCACAGCTAGCTGTGAACTGAGTGAACCACCACCATCAGCAAGTGAATGTAAGGTGTCAGCAGCATCTTGCGCGGAAGAGCCAATGCGCTGCGCGATGTAAATGGCCACACCTAATAAGATAATCAGCATAACTACGCTGATCACTAGCATCATTGTCATGGCCGACGATGAGCGCTCTTCCGTATCATTGAGAAGCTGCAAAAATCTGTCATTGGCATTTTTTTGCACTTCAGCAAACTTTACTTGTAAGGCCTCAAACTTAGCGGTTTTATTTTGCGCTTGCTCTTGGATTTTAGAGAAGTCAGCGGTGCCATTGATCATACCAAGGGCAATGCCTTTTGCGATAACGATGTAATCATCGAGTGCGCGAATATCACTTTGAGCGTTATAGCTTGCAGTTAACTGCCCAAGTGTTGCTAAGTTTTGCTTGATGGTTTCAGCGGTTTCATCCGCTTTGGTCACCAGCTCTTCATCACCAAACGTCACCGCTTGGGTAAAAAGTTCATCGAGCTTTTCTAAGAAGAACTCATTTTTGGTTGCAATTTGAACTACCTTGTAAGTCGTTGTTTCAAGCTCTTCCAGAGCTTTATTGTTATCCACGATAGTGGCGTAGTTGATCACCCCAGTGATCACAAATGCGAGCGCCGCTATGATGGTAATAGCATGTATTTTTTTTGTAATGCTCAAGTCTTTAAACGACCAACTTTTTGGCATATTGAGATCCTCTGTTTCCAAAGCCAAGTACTGCAAGTGTGCTAAGAGTAGCTAAGTTCTAATTATAACTGAAATTTTCCGTTTAATTATTTTCACTTAACTATACTTGATATCGGCTTTTTGCCGGATTCTTTAGTTAGGAGTCGTAAAAGATGAAAAAGCAACTTTCGCTAGCACTCACTCTGCTTGCTGCCTGCTCTGCATCTGCTGAAGTTAACATTTCAGGTTTTGCCAGTATTAATGGCGGTAAAGTACTTAGCGGCTCAGGTGTGCCGCAATATGAAGTCCCTCCTACTTTTTTAGCTGACTACCCCATCGTCAGTGCCTATACCGAAGAGTTTTCCTTCGAGCCAGAAACTTTATTTGGCTTGCAAGTCTCTGCTGACTTATCCGAAGGGCTCTCTGCCACCGCACAAATCGTTGCTCGCGGTGCCAATGACTTTGATGCCACATTCGAATGGGCGTACCTTTCATACGAAATCAACGACAATTGGACATTCCAAGCAGGTAAAAAGCGCTTGCCGCTATTTTACTACTCAGATTTTTATGATGTCGGGTATGCCTATGTGTGGATAAGACCACCAGCCGATAACTACACATGGCAAATTTTTAACTATAACGGCGTCAACTTAGCGTACACAGGCAGCTTGAGTGATGACTGGTCCATGCGTGCCAATATTTATGCTGGGCGCGAAGATGACAAAGACAACAAGCTGCTTTCAGAGTTTTTCTTTTTAGAGCCCACGCGTGAAATCTGGAAAGACATACTGGGAGGCGTTGTGAGCGTGTCAAACGATTGGTTAGAAATTCGCGCCACCCACATGATGTATACCAATGAGCGTTTTCGTAGCGGTGAGCCCGTTGTGTTTGACGAGCAAACCGGCTCGCTTGAACGCGATGGTAAATTTTACGGCCTTGCAGTCAATGCAGATTGGGGCAATGTGTTTGTCCTTACTGAACTCAACCGCTTAGATTTAGACGGCAACTTAGACACTTACATGATTAGCCTAGGTTATCGTTTTGATGGCATCACCCCCTATATTAGCTATGCTGATTTTAGCCAAGATGAATTACCCGGTGAGGATGGCGAAGATCACAACACCTTGAGTGTGGGCTTTAGATGGGATTTCCACCCTTCAGCTGCCTTTAAGCTTCAGTGGGATAAAGTAGAAGATAATTCATTTGATTTAGCCGTAGCAGGTGACAGTAAAGCCATTACTTTTGCTGTTGATGCGGTTTTTTAAGGAGTTAACTATGCGTTTATTAAAATCTTTGAGTGTGTTTTTAACAACTAGCTTGCTACTTAGCAGCGTGGCGTATGCTGGGGTTGCTGTGGTAGTACACCCTTCTAATGCCAACAACTTAGATGCGGGCACCATCAGCAAAATCTTTTTAGGTAAAACTAAATCGTTTCCAGATGGCACAAAAATCATTGCGATCAGCCAAGAAGGCACGCCTGCGGCGGACGAATTTAACGAAAAAGCGTTGAAAAAGTCCTCCAGCCAATTAAAAGCCTATTGGTCAAAATTGGTCTTTACGGGCAAAGGCACACCGCCTAAAGGGGTTGCAACAGATGGTGAGGTCATCGAACTGGTTAAATCTAACCCTAATACCATAGGGTTTATTTCAGATGGTGCTGCAACCAGTGACGTAAAAGTCATCATTACCTACTAGCCCACCTTTTTAACTTCTCTTTGCGTGTGGTTGCTCAGCCTTTGAGCAACCAGCGCAGCTTAATCATGATAGTGCTTGTACAGCGCTAACGCTTTGTTATACTGCGCAATACCAACTGAAAAGTTAACCAGTTTCAGGGGCTGATTAGGATTCGACGAGATTCAAGAAGCCTGAGGTGCATGTCGAGGTGCGGTTGGCCTCGTAAAAAAGCCGCATTTAAAGTAATCGCAAACGACGATAACTACGCTCTAGCGGCATAATAGCCCGCTAGCACTTCACCAAGGTATGCTTGTGGACCTGGATTCGAAGTGTCACCCTACACAAGATCGCTACGGAAACCCTGGCCGGGG
>JBGTXC010000047.1:0-13828 GCA_041937835.1 Alteromonadaceae bacterium
CTTATTGCTTGGGGTGGTGATGTTCCAAATCACTGTGTTATTGGAAGTCATGCTGTTTGCCAAAAGCGAACCAGGTCATTACGCCGGCGACTTTGCCAAAGTCCACGTGTTTCAAAATATCGGCATTATTTTAGCCGCGCTAGGCTCAGGCTATGCCGTTAATACACTGGCCTTGAATACCCCCTTCTACCTTGCTGCGGCAGGTTTTGCGCTCACATTTATTGCTGCCTTGGCGTATACGGTGCTAACGCGCACGCACTCCTTCCAGCCAAAGCTTTCTTAAGGATTGTCATGTTTTTTAATGAATTTTCAGATAATTATGCCGATTTTGGCGCGCTTCAAATCCGCCCTTTAGCAAAAGGAGATCACTCCCTTATTTGGCAGTGGATGCAAAAAGATTACGCACAATTTTGGGGCATGCAGGGGCAAAGTCTCACCCATGTGAGTGATTTTTACCGCGTCTTTGAGGGTCATGTGCAAAAGCGCGCCTACATCATTGAATTAGACGGTATTGCCAGTGCTTTAGTGGAACTTTATGACCCTAAAATCGAAGGGCTAGATGCGCACTTAGCACTTGATGAAAACGATATCGGCATGCACATATTGCTCGCACCTAATAACACGCCAAAACGCCATTTTAGTTTTCAGATGATGCGTTTTTTACTGAGCGCTATTTTTGATCACAACACACAGGCCCGAGTGGTGGTTGAGCCAGACAGCCGCAACCACAAAATCCACACACTGAATAAACGCCTTGGTTTTGTGCACACTAAAAAAATCATGCTAGGTGAGAAATCCGCTTACCTAGCCACATGTGGCGTAACCCAGTTTAAAAATGCTGTCGCCACGTTTCTTCGTTTAAACACCACAGCAACGGGTGATTTTATGCGCCAGCCGGAATTGGCTCAAAATCACTTACATCAAGCGGTGTGGCAAGCGGCCAATCGCGATTTAATTGTCAAAGCCATCAGTGAGTTTTGCCATGAACGCATTTTAACGCCAACGCAAAACCAAAGCGGGCTATGGCAGCTGGATTATGCCGGTGGTTACTATGTATTTTCAGCTGATTTATTAGCACTCGAAAGCTATGTCATCGCACCAGCATCGTTACAAAAATACGATGATAAAGGTGCGACAGTAACTTTGGATGCCGTCACTTTTATATTGGAGTTTGCCACGCAATTGGGACTAGAGGGCCTTCGCCTTGCGACTTACATTGAAGAGCTGCAAAGCACCCTAAGTAGCAGCTGTTATAAACGCAGCAATGAAAAATTCAGTGCCAAAGCCTTAGTAGATGCTGATTTTCAGACACTTGAGGGCGCCATGACAGAAGGCCACCCTGCGTTTATTGCCAATAATGGCCGCATCGGTTTTACCAGCCTAGATTATCGTAATTTTGCACCCGAAACGAGTCATCCTATTCAGCTCATTTGGCTAGCGGCACACAAAAACCACACTGACTTTAGTCACAGCCCAGCGTTTGGGGATTTTAATGCGCTTATGGTAAACGAGCTCGACATCACAACACGTGATCATTTTGAAAGCTTGATTAGGGCACAAGAGCAAGATCCAAGTGACTACTACTATCTGCCAGTGCATCCGTGGCAATGGCACAATAAATTAAACCCTATCTTTGCCAGTGAACTGGCACAAAAACGCCTGATCTGCCTAGGACTCGGTGACGATTATTACTTGGCACAGCAGTCAATTCGCACCTTTTATAACATTTCCCACCCAGACAAAAACTACGTCAAAGTGGCTTTGTCTATTTTGAATATGGGCTTTATGCGGGGTTTATCCGCAGGCTATATGAAAGTGACCCCTGCGATTAATGATTGGGCTTATCAACTCGTTAAAAACGATCACACTTTAAACGCGCTTGGTTTTACGCTGCTGCGCGAGCACAGCACCTTAGGCTATACCCATCACGCCTTTGAGCATAGCCACATAGGCGACACACCGTATAGAAAAATGCTGGCGTGCTTGTGGCGCGAGAACCCAAGCAATCAAATTAACGACAATGAGCGCTTAATGACCATGGCGGGGTTACTGCACTTAGATTACCAAGGTAACAGTTTGTTAGGTGCACTGATGGATAAATCAGGCCTAAGCGCTGAAAGCTGGTTGAGTCAGTATATGGATGCTTACTTAATTCCACTCGTACATTGTTTTTACGCGCATAAGCTGGTGTTTATGCCACACGGTGAAAACCTCATTCTAGCGTTAGAGAACCACGTACCAAAACGTGTCTTTATGAAAGACATTGGCGAAGAAGTGGCGCTACTTAACCGCGATATTGCCCTGCCTGAACAGGTAGAGCGAATCAAAATTAGCATGCCTAAAGAGATGGAGCTGTTAAGCATCTTCACCGATGTATTTGATTGCATATTCCGCTACATGGTGGCGATTTTACACCGTGAACAACGCCTCAGAGAGTCCGCGTTTTGGCAGATTGTGAGTGAACGCGTATTGGCTTATCAGGCTGCTCACCCTGAACTTGCTGAACGCTTTGCTGAATACGATTTTTTTACTGAAGAATTCGGCCACTCATGCCTGAACCGTTTGCAACTTGGCAATAACAAGCAAATGGTGGATTTAACCGATCCGGCCAGCAGTCTTAAGTTTGCCGGCACGCTCAAAAACCCAGTCGCGCCTTTTAAAGAAGGCGTGAGCTTAGGGGCCAAGCGTGCTCGCGCATAAACTCAGTGAAGGCTCTGATTTAGCACACTTTTTGGCTGTTCCTACTGCAAAGGCGGATGCCTTAATGGTAGGCACTGAGCTCATAGCTCAGATGCAAACGCAGCTAGCAAGTGCGCTAAACACTGTACCTAAACGCTATTTAGCGCACCATGTGTTTAATCAGCTTTGCTGGCAGGCGGTGTACCTCGATGTGTATTACCGCCTGATGTACCGCATGCATGCCGACTTAGCGCACCATAGAATCGCGCTAACAGCAGGTTTTTCCCGTGGTATTGGGCATATTCCTAACCTGTGCCACATCAGTACACTGAGTGATTTTTTAAAGCAGGTTAACGCTGCTATGGCAGCATCCTCGCTGACACTTGCGCATAGCGAGCAAACACGCCTCATTGCCGATTTAACTGATGGTGCTTTACTGCGCTTAGTGGATTTACAGCACATCAGTTTGCACACAGCAAACACCTTTTCAGATGCCACGCGCCGTCATCTAAGTGGTTTGCCATTAACACAAAGGCTACGGCATACCTGCTGTCGCTATCACTTAGTGAGTACCTCTTTGTGTAGCCGTTGCCCTAAGCGCCGAGAAAATATAATTAAACAGGAAAAAATATGAACCAACGAATCGATACCCTCGATTTTGCCCGCGGCATCAGTGTGTTTATCATGATTGCCGTTCACACATTATGGATGTATGCCGATAGCCAAGTGCAGTCAGCCAGTGCCTTTGGCATGGTGGTGCACGTGTTAGGCAAAGGCACTGCCTCATTTTTAGTGGCTATGGGTATCTCTTTAGCCCTTTCTCGTAGGCAATCGAGCCAAGCGTTAATGATCAGAGGTGCTGCACTGTTAGCCCTAGCCTTTTTAATGAACTGGCTCAAATTTATTGTGCCTATTTCTGTGTTTGGCACTATGCCTGAGTCCTTTATTGCAGCCTACGGGTGGCAAAGTCCGCTGTCGCAAACACAGCTTCACTTTATGCTGCTCACTGGGGATATTTTACAATTAGCTGGCCTTTCTTTGATGGTGATTGCACTGCTGATCAAACTCCCTCTTACTCGTGTGCATATTTTAATTGTCGCAGGGTTAGTGGCTTTGATGTCCCAGTGGTTAAGAGGCATCACGTTAGAAGCGCCATTCACCTATGTGAGCCAGCTCTTTTTTGCCGATACTTACCAAGTTTATTTCCCAGTCTTTCCTTGGCTGAGTGCCATTTTAGTGGGTTACTATCTAGGGCGTTTTTACGTTGAAAATAATCTCACAGCGGCAGGGCTTTTTAAGCAAGGTGGAAAATTAGGTGTTGTGTTACTCCTTCTTGGTACAGCACTTTGCATTTATGATTTTAAGGGGCAATTTGCTAATTTCTTTCATTTAAACTTGGGTGGAATAAGCTACCTTGTCGGATTAAATTTATGCCTTTTATGGGTCGCGCAAAGGTATTTAATGCCACGCTTACCCGTTCAGCTGAAAGCCATCTGTGCCTATGCCAGTCGTCATGTGACTGCGCTTTACATCATTCAGTGGGTGATGATTTGCTGGGGTATGGGAATTGTGGGTTACGCCACCTTAAGTGCCACACACACGCTATTGATGATGCCGGTGATGCTCACCCTCACTTTTGCGGTACATTGGCTGATGCGCAAAGTGTTCAGTTGGGTGACTCGCGTATTCCGATCGCTTTACGCTAAACGTAAGGCTCGCATAGTTTAAACCCGTCGCGTAAGCCTTACAGGTAAACCCATCCGCGTAAACCCCCTTTACAGTTATGGCAATCTCGGTAAGATTGCCTTTTTTTAACAAGGAAACTGTCATGGCGATTTGGGTTGATGCCGATGCCTGCCCTGTTGCAATCCGCGACATCATAGTGCGCGCTGCTGTGCGCACTAAACAGCAGACTTACTTTGTTGCCAACCATTTTATCCCTTTACCTAAATATGACTGGGTGACTTTTCGCCATGTAAAACAAGGATTTGATGAAGCAGACAATTGGATAGTCGCCGCCTGCCAACAAGGTGATTTAGTGATAACAGGTGATATTCCGCTAGCGAATGATGCCATTACTCAAGGCGCAAGCGTAGTGACGCCGCGTGGTGAGGCACTTGATAAAAATAATATCAAATCTCGCTTAGCAAGCCGTGACTTAATGGATATGCTGCGCAGCTCTGGCATAGAAACTAAAGGCCCGAATGCTTTAAGCACCAGTGATAAACACGCCTTTGCCAGTCAACTAGATAGCTACTTACAATCATGCCGTTAACGCACACACCGGTTGGGCTTGGCTCTGCAAACGCTTGGCTTAGAGTCTATGTGGAAAAGCGCCCTAACCTAACGCAATTTCAAGCCCTAGATACGTTATCACCACTCTTGCCAGGCGAACTGACCCACATAGGGCAAGAATGCGGTAATGGCTGGCGTAAGTTATTTAATACCTATGCAAAATTATGCATGGCGCTTGGTCTGTGTGATGCACCTTGGCAAGCGTTTAGGGATGAGCATTTATTACAAGCTAACAGCCAAACTCAGTTGCTGTTTAACCAGCCTGATTTATCTAAGCCAGGTGTTCATATCATCGCAGGGCGCACATTTGCCAAAAAATTGCTCGAAAACCCAGAGTTTGAAGCAAACTTGGTGTGGTTAGACGACGAGTTTGCCATTGATGCTCAACACAGCCTGATCGTGTGCCCATATTTTGATTACCGCCAGCTTTCAAACATCAAACTAGCGCGTTTAGTCACGCTAATCCAATCCTTAAGCAAATAAGTTTTTTTGTTTTTTCATCAACCACTTGGCTAATCACTCCCCTGCCAACTAGACTTATTTAAGCAATGGGAGGGGTAATGAAAATACTGGTTGTGGATGATATGCCCTTAATGCGGCACGTGTTAATTAACATGCTGCGAAAGCTCCAATACACTGATGCCGATGAAGCGACAGATGGCAAACAAGCTTTTACATTACTGCAAAGTAAATCGTATGATTTGTTGATCACTGACTACCACATGCCGCATTTAGATGGCTTAGCGTTACTCGAGCGTGTACGCAATGACAGTAAACTCAGCGACTTACCTGTGATGATGGTCACCTGTGAAGACAACAAAGAAGATGTGCGCGCTATCATCAAAGCCAAAGTGTCTGACATTATCATCAAACCCTTCTCTCTAAACACCTTAGAAAAACACCTCAATATTTTGAAACGCGAACATACGCAATTAAATGACGAATAGGAGGCATTATGGTCAAACTCGATGATGTGCTTTATACCGCAAAAGCCACAGCCACAGGCGGGCGTGCAGGCAGCGCGAAATCTGATGATGGGCGTTTGGATGTGTCGTTATCTACGCCAGAAGGGTTAGGAGGCGACGGTGGCAGTGGTACCAATCCTGAGCAACTTTTTGCAGCAGGCTATGCAGCATGCTTTATTGGTGCCATTCAATTTGTTGCTGGGCAAGAAAACGTAAAATTGCCTAGCACGCCAAAAATTCACTCAGAGGTGAGCATAGGCCCAATTAGTAAAGGCTTTGGCATTGCTGTAGTACTCAATGTGGACTTAGGCGAAATGGATAAAACCCATGCCCAAGCATTAGTGGAAAAGGCCCATCAAGTATGCCCTTACTCAAATGCCACTCGAGACCAAATTGAAGTCACGTTAAATCTCGTTTAAGCCATTTTGCATATGCGCCATTCCTTGCTAAGGTGGTTTTATCACCGAATGCAAGGAGCGCATATGTCCATATCCGGCCAATGCTTATGTCACAGTGTGACTTTGACGCTTTCCGACACCCCAAAACACGTTGAAGCTTGCCACTGTAGCATGTGCCAAACCTGGGGTGGCGGCCCGCTGCTTGGCTTAGAAGCAAAAGACACTTTGACCATTGAAGGCGAGCAGCATGTTAGCCGTTACCGCTCATCAGAGTGGGCAGAGCGCGGCTTTTGCAAAGAATGTGGCACTCATCTGTTTTATCACTACTTACCAAAAAACAGTTACATAGTGCCAGCAGGACTCTTTAAAACCCTACCTTCTGACACCCTAAACTGTGAGATTTTTATCGACCATAAACCAAGTTACTATGACTTTAGTGGCACACGTGAACGGTTAACGGCAGAGCAAGTGTTTGCTCTGTTTGCTGAGTAAAAGGAAACACTATGCGAAAAATAGTTAGAATACTGGCTGGTATGGCTATCGGCTTTTGCGCGCTGAAATTCGTACTTGCAGGGCAGTTAACTACCGGCCTTTGGATTTTTGGCTTTATCAGCTTGATTGCTTTTTTGGGCACCTTTTCGTCAGGCACAGGTTATCACTCAGGTGGATTTTCTGGCGGCGTTGGGGATAGCTCGGGCGGCGATTGTGGCGGTGGCGGAGACTAGATCATTATTTTACTAAGTAACACGCCATTTAGTTGGTAAAAAAGTGATCTGAAGGCGTTCATTGCGCCCATTTTTTATAAAAAAAGCGCCCTGTATGGCGCTTTTTCTCGTTTTATGGCGTAAAAAAGTGCCTCAGACACACTCTTTACGGCTCAGTTGGTAAAATGATGATCTCAACCAAGTATTTTAACCTCACTGTAGCCACCAGGGCGCTTTTGCACTTGGATTTGAGTGTGTACACGCTCTGTCATTTCGCTGATGTGAGAGATCACCCCGACTTTACGGCCGCCAGCTTGAAGCGCATCAAGTGCATCCATCGCGACGGACAAGGTATCACTGTCTAACGTACCGAACCCTTCATCAATAAACAGCGAGTCTATACGCACTTTATTAGACGAAAGTGACGCAAGCCCGAGCGCTAACGCCAAACTCACTAAGAACGACTCACCTCCAGAAAGGGTGTTCACAGAGCGCATTTCATCGGCCATGTCCGCATCAATCACGGCCAAATTAAGCGATTGCCCTATCGTGCATAAGCGATAACGCTTACTGAGCACTTTTAAATGATGATTGGCATAGTCAAGCAAAACTCTGAGAGTATGGGTTTGCGCAAGGTTACGCAGCTTTTTGCCTTGCGCATCACCGACGACATCGCTGAGTACTTTCCATTGGTCAAAGACGGTCTTTAATTCAGCGACTTTTTGAGTAATGTCAGCCATGGTGCGTTTATTGGTGCTGTCGGTTTCAAGCTGACTTGAAAGTTTAACCCGTTCGCTTTGGCAAGCTTCATACTCAAGTTCACAATGGCTGAGCATGTCTTTAACGTGTTGCTCATTGTGTTCAGGCTGATTTTTTACCAACTCATCACGCTGCGCTTGCATGGTTTGCATTTGCGCGCTCAATGCTAGTCGTCGCGTTTCTCGCTCTTTGGCGTCAGTTAACACCTTGTTGGCCTGAACTTTATCTTGTGTCAGGCACTGGCGGAGCTTAGTAAGATCTGTGAGACCATGTGAATGCCCATGCTCATTGAGCCACGCGTTAATGCGTTCAGTAAGTGCTTGTATACGCTCAGTACAGGATTGTAATTGGATTTGGGCATGTTTAAGTGCCGCTTGATGTGTTTGAGCATCATGCTGGCATTGCTGTAAAGCGTGCTCAGCTTTCGTCAGCGCAGTTTGATAATCAGCTTTGATACTGGCGACCTCATCCATGGCACTGACACCTTGGCTAAAGTCTACCGTTTGCAACCTTGGGTGCGCTGAGCATAAAGCCGACATATGCTGAATAGCTTGCTGATAGTCAGCTTCTAACTTAGTAAAATTCTGATCTGAGTCTTTCACCCTGTGCGCTAATTGTGACAGCTGATGGGTTAATGCCTGATAATGACTGTGTGCTTGCTCAGTTTTCGCTTGGTGCTCGCCTAAACGCTGGGTTAGCTGGTTATGACGAGTATGCTTGGCTAAATACGCTGAAAACTGCTGCTGAAAACGCTCTTTAACTCCTTGGTTTTGGCACAGTGTTTTAAATTCAGGCTCAGACAGTGCGCTTTGTAAGGTGTCATAACAATAGGCTAGGTTTTGTGTGTGTTGTTGATGCTGCTGAGCAAGCATATGACTGCTGCGTTCGTTGTCTTGGAGCTTTGCTTGTACATTCGAAATCTCAGCTTTTAGTTTTGTCAGCTCGGTATTAAGCTGCTGATAAACCTGATTTTGTTGCTGCCATTGTTGCCTTTTTGCTTGCGTTGCAGCAATGTCTTCTTGGGTTTGAGCAAGTTTTTTTTGAATGTCAGCAAGCTGCGCTTCACAGGCAAGCAAAGCGTTTGCATTCGTCATAGCGGCAAATTGCGTATCAAGGCTTGCAGTCACACTGGTGTGCTTTTCTTTGTTTTGCTCAAGACTATGGTTTTTAAGCTGCACATCATACTCACGGGTTTTGAGTAGGTGCTGCGCTTCTTTGTAAGCCTTTTCAATATCATCAAGCTCACTTTGCAGCTGCTTGATTTGCGCATCATGTGCGTGACTCACTAAGTTAGTTAAATCGTGATCTGTGCTACCACACACTAAACACGCCTCACCGGGCACCAATGCGTCGCGAAGCTCAGTCACCACGGCGCTTTGCGTGAGTTTAAGGTGTGCTAGAACCTGTTCACTTTGCGCTTTACGTGCCTCAAGTGCTTTGCATGTTTCAGATTGCAAAGACAAGGACGCCTGAAGACTCGCAAGCTCTTGTATCCCGCTTTCATTCTCGCGAGCAAGGCTATCAAGCGTATTGAGCGTGTTGCGCTGCTCAGTCAGCCTGATGCGTTCAGCATCTTGTTTTGCAAGCTCAGCGTTTAAGTTAGTAAAATCATGATCCAGCTTTGCTAGCACCTCATTATCAGCCTGTTTTGAAGCATCCAACAAGGTGCTTGTGAGCTCTTTTTCATGCTCTAACAACGGTTTTAACGTTTGCTCAAGACGCGTTTTTTTGTCGTTTAATTCAGTAAGCCCTTTTTCCTGTTCATAAAGGGTCTTGCTTAGAGTAAAAGCGCGCTCACAGGCATTATGTATACGTGATTCATCTTGCCCAAGCTGGCTAAACTGACTCAACTCGTTTAAATCAGTCGCAAGCAATTGTGCCTCTTTTGTTATTTGCGCTCGCTCCGCTTCCAGTTGTGCCGTTTGTTTCTTGGCAGCGCTGACTTGTTCTTTTGCTTCATCATGCTGGTGAGTGAGGTGGGCTAAGGTTTGCTTCGCATCTTCAAACGCTTTTGTTTTTTCTATTAAGCTTTTAACGTGAGGACGAAGCTGGCTCAACACCGACTCGCACGATGCCACATCTTGCTGAGCATGAGAAAGCGCGAGCTCCTTTTCCTTTAATGCAGATTGAAAATCACGCTCACTTAAGGTGTTTAGGTGCTGCTTTGCATTACTCTCAGCCTGTATCGCGCCATCCAAATCCGCCACTAGATGTGCATGTTGATGGGCAAGACTCACTTGCTCTGCGTCAACCACTGTTTGGGCGTTATCTCGAATAGCTTGCTCTAATGCACTTAGAGAGGCCCCATGGTTTGCAAGCTGTTGTTCGATTTGCTGAAAATGTGTATACCATTGACGGGCGGTTTTTAGCGCATCTAACTGCTTGGTGAGGGTTTTATGCTTTTGCGTGAGTGTGTTGAGCTCTGTGTTTAGCTCTGTGCGCTCTTCATCACTCAAAATGTGGATATGGCTAACCACATTTTGCTTTTCAATCAGGGCCTGTTTAGCCGCTTCCATGCGCTCATAAATTCGCTGACCGATCACGGCAAAGTGTTGCGTATCCGTCAGGCACTCTAGAAGGTTTGCGCGTTCATCACTGGTAGCTTTTAAAAAAGCCGCAAACTCATTTTGCGCAAGCAGTACAGCACGGGTAAATTGCGCAAAGTTCAAACCAATCAGCTGAGAGATTTGCTTGGCTGTTGCTGCGCTTTTATCACTTAACACCTCATCGGTTTTGCCACAGAATACACTGTGCTGTGGTGCTTTTAGTTTACCATCCGGTTTTTTGTAGGCGCGAGCAATGTACCAACGGGCACGGTATGGCTCGCCATCAGTGCCAATAAAACTCACCTCGGCAAAGCCTTCACTGCAGCCCCTGCGTAATAAATTACGAGGATCTGTCAAACGTATGTCGTCACCATTAAAAAGGACTTTATTGCCTTTTTCATCGCTTAGGCGTGCTGTTTGTGCAAATAAGGCCAAGCAAATAGCATCAAGTAAGGTGCTTTTACCCGCTCCTGTTTCACCTGTAATCGCAAAGATGCCAGCATCTTTTAAAGGAGCCTGATCAAAATTAATGTCGCAGTCTTTTATTGATGCCAGTTGGAAAATTCGGATTTGCGTTATTTTCATGCTTGCCCTACCTCTTTAACGACGTCTTCAAATAAGGCTTTTAGCTCATCCGTTAAAGTATCTGCATCAAAGTTTTTATGATTCTCAAAGGCATAGGTTAATAAGGTTTCCGCGTTGAGCTCGGCAACGGACTCCAAACTTTCTAACTGCTCCTCTTCTTTTGACGCCAGCTTAGCTTTGACTCGCTCCACACCGCAAAAGTAAACCTGTTTACCTTCTAATGCCTCATCAATGCGTTGACGAAACGCGCTGTCAGTTTCAGAAGCTTTTAAACGCACTTTGAGGTAAGCCGGGTACTGCCCATCCTCAAGCTCAGCGATAGCTTGTTCTATTTCGTCAAGCGTACCTCCGCCTTGTTCAGGAATCATCACAATGTCATTGCGTCTTGGAATGTAAAGGGGGTTTACAACCAGCTCATCAGTTAATTCACCCAATAACACTTGATGCTGATAATGACGCTCTGAAAAGGACATAGGTAGCGGTGAACCGCTGTAACGAATTGCTTGGCTTTCTCCGAGCTTTTGAGCGCGATGTAAATGACCTAGGGCGATGTAATCGAATGCGTCACCAAACACATCAGTACTAATCGCATCATCACCACCAAAAACTAGATTACGCTCTGAATCCGCGCTGATTGCACCACCTCGGGCATGCAAATGCCCCATCACTATGGTTGGTTGTGGTGTTTCAGGTAACGCAGCGTAAGCTAGCTGATAAGCCTTATGCACGGCCTCAGGGTAATGATTGGATAAGCTGGCAATATCAGCATGACGTAAATAAGGCATTGCAACCACATTAGCAAACGGCAATTTAATCACGGTTTGCTCAGGCATCTGTGGGTTAAAGCGCCCAATCACATGGGTATTAAAGTTAGCAAGTAAAGACTGCGCCGCTAAGATACGGTTTGGACTGTCATGGTTACCGGCAGTGATCACAACGTGTGCTTTGGGCATGCGTGAATGAAAGTCTTTAATGAACTGATACAACAAGCGTTCACTCAGCGCGCTGGGCGTCGCAGTGTGATAAATATCACCACTGACAATCAGCAAATCAATCTGCTGGGTTTCAGCCGTTGTTATCAACCACTCAAAAAAAGCAAGGTGCTCTTGATGACGATCATGCTCAAAAAATTGATGGCCTAAGTGCCAATCTGAGGTGTGGATGAAGCGCATCCCTTCTCCGCTTTATTATGCTACTTAGGGCATTATTTCAAGCAAATAAGGGATTGAAAAGCGGTTACTTTAAAAAGGCAACAATCACTGAGATCAGTAATAAAGAAAGGGCAAGGTAAGTCGGTAATTTAGCCCGTACACTCGTTTTTGCACGCAGCTTTGCGATTGCACCATGTTCATTACAGGCCGCCACTTTATCGACATAGTTGTATCCAGAATTGACTAAGGCTTTACACTGCCCTTCGTCTGCTGGAATGGCTACTAGCTTATTATTTTTCTTAAGGACGTAAAAATCCATAACACACCACGCTGGTTCGCGTTCAGCGACATCTGTTCGAACTTCAAAGGACGGCGATTTTTCATGATTTGTCATCGAATTTCAACCCAACTGGTAAAACTTTTTATAACGTTTCGCGCTAACACCCTTACACATACACATATAGTGCGTACAAGAATGACAAGCTTAGCGAGCAAATAACTAATAGAAACAACACATTACGCAAGTCGAAAGGCTTGCTATTTAAGTACTTATTATTGATGGCTTGACTATGCTCCATTTCGCCAACAATTTTAAAACCGGCATTCAAATAAGCATCTAACTCACGATCATTGTCTGGCACAATTTTGTGCTTAAGCCCTTTTTTCAGTTTTAGATAACGCATATCCCTGCTCCTTGTTATTAGTATATTAATCTAGTGGCACTGAGCTGAATCTAAACTGACTGTAAACCCCCTTTACAAGACACCATGTTTGTCGCAAATTTCGGCAAACTGGTCGCCATCTGTTTGCAATAGATACGCCTTAGTGGGAAAGTGGTAACAAATATAAATCCATAAAATAAAAAGGGAATGAACATGCCTACCTCACCTTTATCAAGGCGGTTGCGCTTAGGTGCTCTAAGTGCCCTTGCTTTGGTGTCACTTGGTGCAAATGCCTCGGCCATTTCGCAAACAAAAGGAAGTTTTGTTGATAAGTTTCGTCAATTGGATGAAAGCTTACCGACTCCCAACGTTTACCGCAGCGCTGCCGGTGAGCCGGGAGAAAACTACTGGCAGCAACAAGTCGACTACGACATTGATGTAAAACTGATTGAAGACAAGCGCCGCTTAGAAGCATCACAAAGTATCGTATACAAGAATAATTCACCGCACACTTTACGTTACTTGTGGCTACAGCTGGATCAGAACGTTTTCCGTAGCGATTCAATTGCAGAACGTACCCGTACTTTCCGTAATACGCTCGCACCAAGCCCAAAAGAAAAAAGCACAAAAATCAGCTTAAATCAGTTGCGCCGTCAGCAATTTATGAGTGATAACGAGTTAGGCTTTACGCTTAGCAATATTAAAGATGATGACGGCAAGCCTTTAAAGGCCACTGTGGTAGGCACATTACTTAGATTAGACTTAAACGCGCCTCTTAAGCCTGGTAAAAGCGTGGAATTCTCAATGGATTTTGCCTTTAATATGGTGGAAGAAGATGCCGTGGGTGCCCGTAATGGTTATGAGCATTTCGAAGAAGATGGTAACGATATCTTCTTGGTCGCGCAGTGGTTCCCTCGTCTTGCTGCCTACACAGATTACGAAGCGTGGACTAACAAAGAGTTTTTAGGCACGGGTGAATTTACCCTAGAGTTTGGTGACTATGAAGTAGACATCACAGTCCCCGCTGATCACATTGTTTCTGCAACCGGTGTGCTTTCGAACCCTAAAGATGTACTCACCAAAA
>JBGTXC010000048.1:0-13816 GCA_041937835.1 Alteromonadaceae bacterium
AATCAGGACAAACTCTCAATGCGGTGGTTGAGGCCATTAGAGATGTGTCTAAATTAGTCGCTGATATTTCTCAGGCATGCCAAGAGCAAGCTTCAGGCATAAACCAAGTGAATACCACAGTCACGCAAATGGACACTATGACACAACAAAACGCGGCATTGGTGGAAGAAGCGTCCGCTTCAAGTGCCAAAATGGCCGAAGAAGCCGCTAAGTTAATTGGTTTAATTCAATTCTTTAACCAGCAACGTAGTGATAGCAGTGCCAAGCACCTCACTGTGGCAAGTTAAGTTGGTTGAGTACTTAGCTTTAAACACAAAAAAGCCCGCATAAAGCGGGCTTTTTAATTTGGTGCGGAAAGCGGGACTTGAACCCGCACGAGCATAGCTCACCACCCCCTCAAGATGGCGTGTCTACCAATTCCACCACATCTGCAAAATAGGCTTAGTTAGGAATATCAGAGTTATCGTCTGATTTAGGCACATCATTGTTAGCTGGTACTGTTTCAACCGCTGGCGCTGCGCCTAAGTTTTCCCACTCATCGGTCTGTTTAATCTGACTCGATGTTAAGTTTCCTAAGATGATACTTAGGATAAAGAAGATTGTTGCAAGGGTTGTGGTTGACTTCGTCATGAAGTTACCAGCACCGCTTGAACCAAATACTGTTGCAGAAGCACCGGCACCAAAAGAGGAGCCCATGTCCGCGCCTTTGCCTTGTTGGATTAACACCATTCCAATGAGTGCAATCGCAACAATGACGTAAACTACCATTAAAATTTCGTACATTTATGCGTTCCTTTGTGCACTTTGGCAAATCGCCGAAAATGCGTCGGCCTTCAGGCTGGCACCGCCTACTAAGCCACCGTCAACATCGGGCTGAGCAAACAACACATCGCTGTTTTTATCGTTCACACTGCCACCGTATAAGATGCGCAGACCTTGAGCGATAGTCACATCATGTTCAGCAATTAAATTGCGAATGAACAGATGTACCGCTTGTGCTTGCTCTGGGGTTGCCGTTTTACCTGTACCAATCGCCCAAACCGGCTCGTATGCTATCACAGAGTTTGCTAAAACTGCCACACCTAATTGGTCAATAACGGCGTTTACTTGCTCTGCAATCACAGATTCTGTTTGATTGCTTTCACGTTCTGCTTCAGTTTCGCCAACACATAACACCGGGGTTAGTCCTGATGTTTGTGCTTGAGCAAACTTTTGCACTAATACGGTGTTTGATTCTGAAAATATAGTACGGCGCTCTGAGTGACCTACTAACACATAGTTAGCACCCACATCCTTTAATAGCTGCCCACTTACTTCACCTGTAAACGCACCACTTTCATGTTCAGAAAGGGTTTGACCACCGGTTAAAACACCTTGATTGGCAACGTGTGCAATCAAAGGGAAAGGAGGAAAAATGATGATGTCAACATCGTCATTTTGGCTTTGTTTCACACTGTTTGTCAGTGTATTGGCAAGCTCTAATGAGCCATTCATTTTCCAGTTGCCAGCGACAATCGGCTTACGCATGGTAATCGCTCTCCTTTCCTTAAGCGCTCGAGATACTACCCCGAGCTTTGTGGGTTGACAAGTGTTTGTTAGCTAAGAGCGAATCAACCGCTCACTTCTTCAACAGTTGCTGCAATTTTCTGAGCAAAATCGAGTACTTGTTTCTCTTGCTCTGCTTCAACCATCACGCGAATAACCGGCTCAGTGCCAGACTTACGCAGTAATACGCGCCCTGTCTCACCCAGTGCCGCTTCCACGTCTTTCACCGCTGTATTAACTGCCTCATGAGCAAGCGGATCAGTACCTGCTTTAAAGCGCACGTTGATCATTTTCATTGGGTATTTAGTAAAACCTTGGCCTAAATCAGACAGGGTTTTATTCAGTGATACCATAGCCGCCAGCACTTGTAGGCTAGAAATGATGCCATCACCGGTTGAGGTTAAATCTAGGTGTAATACGTGACCTGAACTTTCGCCACCAATTTTCCAGCCTTTTTCTTTTAATAGGCCCATAACATAGCGGTCACCCACTTTTGAGCGCGCAAACGGAATATCTTGTGCTTTCAATGCATTTTCAAGGCCCATGTTTGACATCACAGTGCCAACCACGCCGCCGTCGCCTAATGAACCATTGGCTTTCGCTAAGCTTGCAATGATGTAGACTATGTCATCACCATCAAACACACGTCCGTGGTGGTCCACCATCATCACGCGGTCACCATCACCGTCATAGGCAATGCCGACGTCCGCTTTTTCTTCCAATACTTTGCGTTTAAGTGCATCAATGTGTGTGGCACCACACTCTTTGTTGATGTTTAGACCATTTGGCTCACACGCGAATGGGATCACGTCCGCACCCAGCTCTGCCATCACAGCTGGGGCGATGTGGTAGGTAGCACCATTGGCACAATCAACAACGACTTTTAAACCTTCAAGGGTCAACTCAGCTGGGAATTGACGCTTACAGAATTCAATATAACGGCCATCGGCATTGGCTAAACGGCGCACTTTACCCAGCTTTTCAGAAGACACACACGTCATAGGCTCATCAAGTAAGGCTTCAATTTCAAGCTCTACTTCATCAGGCAATTTTAAACCTTGGTTTGAGAAAAACTTAATGCCGTTATCATGGTATGGATTATGAGATGCACTGATCACTATCCCGGCTTCGGCACGGAAAGTTTGTGTCAAATACGCAACCGCAGGGGTTGGCATTGGGCCAAGTAAAATAACGTCGATGCCTGCGGCAATGAAACCTGCCTCTAGGGAGGTTTCTAATAAATAACCAGAGATACGCGTGTCTTTACCTATGATGACTTTTTTAGTGCCTGCTTTTTTAAGCACCTTACCGGCCGCCCAACCTAATTTAAGGGCAAATTCTGGCGTGATTGGGAACTCACCCACTAAACCACGCACACCGTCTGTGCCAAAATACTTACGCTTACTCATTGTTATTTAATTCCTTTTTCACAGGCGTGCCATACATTAAGCACGTCCATAGTTTCTGCTACATCATGCACACGAATAATGTGCGCGCCTTTTTGTGCGGCAATTAAGGCACCCGCAAGGCTTGCGGCTAATCGTTCTGATTCGTTTCGGTTTAGCAGCTTTCCAAACATCGATTTACGTGAAAGACCTGCTAAGAGCGGCATATTATACCTAGAAAATGCCGCAAATTGCTGTAAAAGGCCATAATTATGCGCCAAGGTTTTCCCAAATCCAAAACCGGGATCCAAAATGATCTGCGATTTTGAAATACCGGCGGCTTCTGCTGTAGCAATCCGTTCGTCAAAAAAGGCCATTATATCTTCGACCACATCGTCATAAGACGGATTCGCTTGCATGGTTTTGGGTTCACCTTGCATGTGCATCAAGCACACTGGTACCTTTAAGGCAGCGGCTGCCTCCAAAGCACCCGGCAATTGCAATGCGCGGACGTCATTGATGATATCAGCCCCAGCTTTAACCGCTTGGGTCATTACCTCTGGTTTACTGGTATCGATGGAGATCGCAATGGTATCCAATTCAGGTTGTGCTCTCAGCGCACGTATCACTGGAATAACACGGTTTAACTCTTCCTCAACTGACACCTCACTGGCGCCAGGTCGAGTGGATTCACCGCCAATATCAATGATGGTGGCGCCAGCAGCAACCATTTTAAGCGCATGCGCGACAGCAAGATCACATTGCGCATGTTGACCACCATCAGAAAATGAGTCTGGGGTCACATTTAAAATACCCATCACATTGGGTATAGATAAATCCAGCACACGCGAGGCTGATAAGGAAAGTTGTTTCATCATAATTCAAAAGAAAGCCCCGAATTCGGGGCTTTAGGAAAGTTAATGCGCTTCGCTGCTATCAGGGTTTTTATTATCCCCTGAGGCTTCAGAAGCATCCTCTTTGCTTTCGGCTTTAGCTTCCGCTTTTGCCTCTACAGGAGCTTCTTTGTCGTTACCTTTATCACTTGGGCCTTTATCATCCCAATTTTCAGGTGCACGAACTTCACGACGCGCCATCAAATCATCAATCTGTTTTGCATCAATGGTTTCGTACTTCATCAATGCATCTTTCATTGCGTGTAAGATATCAATATTGTCACGCAAAATCTGCTCAGCGCGTTCGTAATTTCTGTCTGAGAAGCTACGTACTTCAGCGTCAATGGCTTTTGCCGTTTCATCTGACATGCTGCTTGAACGTGATGAACTACGACCTAAGAATACTTCACCTTCTTCTTCAGCATAGAGTAACGGTCCTAGCTTTTCAGAAAGACCCCACTGAGTCACCATCTTGCGCGCGATTTCTGTGGCACGTTCGATGTCATTACTCGCACCTGTCGTGACCTTGTCATCACCATAGATGATAGCTTCAGCAATACGACCACCATACAGGCTTGAAATCATCGACTCTAAGTGCTCTTTCGAGTGACTCACTCGGTCTTGCTCAGGCAAGTACATAGTCACACCCAGCGCACGGCCACGAGGAATGATAGACACTTTATAAACAGGATCGTGCTCTGGCACTAAACGCCCTACAATCGCGTGACCTGCTTCATGGTATGCCGTCATTTCTTTTTCAGATTCACTCATCACCATGGACTTACGCTCTGCACCCATCATGATCTTGTCTTTCGCAGCGTCAAACTCCGCCATGCTATCCACTCGCTTGTTACCACGGGCAGCAAACAGTGCCGCTTCATTGACTAGGTTTGCGAGATCAGCACCCGAAAACCCTGGGGTGCCACGTGCAATCACGGCTGCTTCTACGTCGTCACCTAGAGGCACCTTACGCATATGCACTTTTAAGATTTGCTCACGACCACGGATGTCAGGTAGACCAACCACAACTTGGCGGTCAAAACGACCTGGACGCAATAGCGCAGGGTCGAGTACGTCTGGACGGTTAGTCGCTGCGATAACGATAATACCTTCGTTGCCTTCAAAGCCATCCATTTCAACCAGCATTTGGTTCAGTGTTTGCTCACGCTCATCATGACCACCACCAAGACCTGCACCACGTTGACGGCCTACGGCGTCGATTTCATCGATAAAGATAATACAAGGTGCTGCTTTTTTAGCTTGCTCAAACATGTCACGGACACGTGATGCACCCACACCCACAAACATTTCAACAAAGTCAGAGCCTGAGATAGTGAAAAACGGTACTTTTGCTTCACCGGCAACGGCTTTCGCAAGGAGTGTTTTACCCGTACCAGGAGGACCCACCATCAACACACCTTTAGGGATGCTGCCGCCAAGTTTTTGGAACTTAGACGGGTCGCGTAAAAAGTCCACTAACTCAGTCACGTCTTCTTTGGCTTCATCACAGCCAGCAACGTCAGCAAATGTGGTTTTAACTTGGTCTTCACTCATCAAGCGGGCTTTACTTTTGCCAAAGGACATCGCGCCTTTACCGCCACCGCCTTGCATTTGACGCATGAAGAAAATCCATACACCGATAAGCAGAAGCATTGGGAACCAAGAAATGAAAATACTGGCGAGCAGTGACTGCTCTTCTGGCTTACGACCATACGATTTAACATTGTATTTAGCTAAATCATTGATTAAGTCACGGTCATACATAGGCATGATGGTTTCAAAGCGTTGACCATCACGTTTGATGCCGGAGATCACACCACTACTTTGGTCGACCACCACTTCGCGCACATTGCTGCTGCGCACATCTTGTAAGAACTCTGTGTAGCTGGTTTGCTTTTCAAGTTCATTGCCGCTGTTAAAGCTCTGGAACACGGACATTAAAACGACCGCAATGACTAACCAGAGAATGAGATTCTTTGCCATATCACTCAAGGGCTTAACCTCTTGTATCTAATTAAAAATAAATCCTTGTACTGAGCACTAATGTACTACAGTTTATAGCCTGTCGCTACCACGTAGACTTCACGGGAACGGGCACGGGACGAGTCGGGTTTACGGATCTTAACCACTTTGAAGCAATCCCTAACCTCTTTTACAAATTGATCAAAGCCCTCGCCTTGGAATACTTTGACCGCAAAAGCGCCGTTTTTCTTCAAAACTTGGTGGCACATATCGAGTGCTAACTCGACTAAATACATGCTGCCTGATTGGTCTACCGACTGATTACCACTCATGTTGGGCGCCATGTCTGAGAGCACCACATCCACATTTTTGCCATCTATACGTGACAAAAGCGCATTTAGCACAGCTTCTTCACGAAAATCGCCTTGAAGAAAATCCACACCGGCTAAAGAGTCCATCGGAAGAATGTCACACGCGATAATTTGGCCATTATCGCCCACCTGCTCGGCTGCATACTGAGACCAACCACCGGGGGCAGCGCCTAAGTCTACGATAGTCATCCCAGGTTTGATTAGTTTGTCTTTTGCTTGAAGTTCTTCGAGCTTAAACACTGCGCGTGAACGAAGGCCGCGTTTTTTTGCCTCCATCACGTAATGATCGTCAAAATGCTCCTTCAACCAGCGTTTCGAACTGGCTGAGTGCTTTTTATTTGACATGAATCAGTCCTAACATCATTAGTAATATTGCTTAGATGGCGGTAGAATAACGATAATTCAAGCTTTATCCAGCGAAATTTGTAACATTATGAAACTATCGAACAAACAGAAACAATTTCTAAAACGCCAAGCACATGATTTAAAACCAGTTGTTTTGCTAGGCGGTAATGGCCTAACAGAAGGCGTATTAGCAGAGATTGATTCTGCGTTAGATATTCACGAACTAATCAAAGTACGTGTACCTACCGAAGACCGTGACATGAAAGCCCTTGTGTTTGACGCCATCATCCGTGAAACAGGCGCGATTAAAGTGCAATCAATTGGTCATATTCTTGTGCTTTTCCGCCAAGGCGAAGACAAAAAAATCCAGTTACCACGCGTGTAAGGTAGGTGTTTAGCAAATTGCTAAGCAAACTATCAGCGTATCAGCAGCAAAGGCTTAAAACCTTTGCTGCTTTTGTATAGGCCTACCTTTTTAACCCAGTTTGTCACATCTTTCAGTGCGACAACGTCCGTTGCGACACCTTCCGCTGCGACACCTTCCGCTGCGACACTTGCGCGACTGCTTCAAAGACCTGTTTATCATGAGCCAGCACTTGTTGAATAAAGCGCGTTGTGAGTTCGTTAATGACCCCAGATTCAGCATTTAACATTAAAGCAAATCCTACCCCTAAGCGTGGCATCACAACCAAATCGGTTCGATACCCTTGGACCCAGCCACTGTGGTAGAAAATGGTTTCATCATTGTAGTCATATAAACGCAGCCCTAAGCCATAATGGGCATCAGCTAAGTGCTTGCGCCACACACGTCGGCGAAGCTCTTTTTTAGTATTAATGTGCGGTGTGGTCATTAATGCTAAGGCATCTTCATTTAAAACGCTTGGGTAGTGCCCCATCAAGGCCTTTAACCAAATAGCCATATCGTTTGCGCTGGCATTCACGCCTGCGGCAGGCAACACTTTGTAATAATTAGGCTTAAGTGGCGCGCTATACCAACGTTTGCGCCCTAAAATATGCCCCATAGCAAAATGGCTATCCTTCTTTGGCATCCCCACTGATGCGCTTTTCATATTCAAAGGACTAAAAATAAATTCTTCTAGCCAGGTTGCGTAATCTAAACCTGTTTTAGCTTTAACTAAGTCGCCAAATACACTGAATAGCGCGTTTTGATAGCCATAACAGCTCCCTGGGGAGCATAAAGGGGTAATTTGCGTTAAGGCGCTTATGATGTCTGAATAAGGTGTGCGCGATTCAATCAGGTTGTCATAGGCGTTTGGCACTATGCCTGCTGAGTGGCTCAATAGATGAGCTGCTGTTAAATCTTTTGCGTAAGCCGCATCTTGAAAAGACGCTAAATGCGCAGCCACTTTCGTGTCTAACGGTAATTGATTAGAAGCGGCGAGCTTTGCGCCCAATGCACCGGCAAAGGTTTTAGAAACTGACGCAAGGCGAAATGGCGTATCGGCACTCACAGGCTCGCCGCCGCGGCGCTTTGTCACACCCAGTCCCATCACCACATCTGGGTATTGAGCATGCACAATGGCAATGCCAGCACCGGGGATGCCGCGCTGCTTAAGGGTTGCTTTGGTATCTGCTAAATAACTATCAACTAAAGTGTGCCAACTCGCTGACACATCAAAAGCACAGACCCATAAAAATAATAAGAATCGCCGCACCCACTTACTCCAAGCAGCAAAAAGGCCGCAAAGTTTATCATGAAGTTTTTCTTTATTTCACGTAACATAGTCACAAAATGACCATAATAAAAGCACCATGCGCCATCACTTAACCGCGCTATTGCTTGTTTTAGCAACAGGCTGTAGCACTTTGCCAGATTTAGCTAAAACCACACAGGCTGATGCCAAAACACACTCTACTTCGCCCGAAAAAGAGCGTGATAAGCCAACCGAAGACGTGTTTGAAAGTCATACATCTCAGTACAGTTTGAGTTATATCACCACCTATGAAGCCCCTAAAATAAAGTCTGTGCAGCTGCCTTTTACACAGATAAATCATGGCGCTCGTATTGCTTTAACTCACCCTCACACTTTAAATGATGGCTTTATCACAGGTGTATCTTTGGGGTTATCGAGAAAATCCTTGTCCTTTTTAAGTGAGTCCATGCCTACCCAAAGTGCGGATTTTAAACTTGCCATCAGCGTACTCAAAAACCAAGCTGATGAACTACAAGGGTTCGATCTCGTTCATTTACCTGAGCCACTGGTCACTTTAGAGCATCCCAGTAAAGCCACCATTCAAACGCGGATTAACTGCCCCAATGTGTTAGGTCGCGTTGCCCTTAAACTCATGGATAGCCAATCAGGCAAAGCCGTGTGGTTTGCAAGCATTGAGCATGACGTGCAAAGCTACTTAAGAGCCCCTTTGGTGAAGCATGTGTCACTCATGACGCAATATAAAAATAATGAATTAATCGCCAGTAGCGCACAAATCACTGGCAGTAAAACCACCCAAGGTGTGTGTGACTCAAGTGCAGTGATGGAAGCAGCTGATGCCATGTTAATTACCTTAACCCAGCAGCTCATCGACAAATTAAAAGTGGTCAATTAAGCCACATACACTTTTTTACACACCTTTTGTTAATTCTTGGGTACACTGGCTAAAAAGAATAACAAAGTCATGCCTTTAAAAATGCGCCTCTTTACTATCTTCGCTGTTGTGAGCCTTATTTTTGCCACAACCACAGCATCGGCCTCCAACCGCTTATACGCGGATAACACCCTTGAGCCTTCTGACGGACTGAGTTTTGATTTTGGCTTTGGTCTTGCCTATTACATTGAAGATGCCTACCTTGCCGGCATTGATACCTATGGCGATGGCGCTGAATTTAACGCCATGCTGTCAGTAGCATATGACAGAGCGTACTTAGAATTTGATAACAGCCAACTGTCTGGCAATTTAGTGCTTGGCGTCAGCCTAGTTGATAAAGATGACTGGGGGCTGGATTTAATGGCCACTAATGTGCAGTCAGGGTTTGATGAAGACGGCACCTTTTATAATGACAGCGGCTCAGAGCAACTCAAAGGGATCAGCAAGCGCCAATCAGACTTTAGCTTTGGTACGCGCCTTACCCGTAAAACTCGCTCGTCTCAGTTAAGTTTAGAGTTACTACAAGACGTCTCAGGCAGTCACCATGGCTGGGTCAGTAGTTTATTTATCAGTAAGATAAAACAATGGCGTAACCTCGAATGGCGTGCAGGCATAGGCGTTAACGTTTATTCAGCACGATTTGCATCCTACTATTTTGGCGTGAGCGAGCGCGAAGCCACTGTGACACGCCCGGCTTATTATCCAGGCGTGAGCTATGGTGCCGCCTTTGAACTACACGGTGAATACCCAATCACTGAAAACTGGGTAATGTTAGGTGGCTGGATGACCACATTATTTTCACCCAGCATTTCTGAAAGCCCGATTATTGCACAGCGCTACCAACATAAAGCAAAAATAGGCGTGCGTTATGTATTCTAAAAGAACGCTGCTATTAGCTAGCTTATTTTTTGCATCGAATGCTTTGGCAAGCCAAACGCCAGAGCCTGCCAATGCTTCTGCATTAGAAGCAACCACATATGACACAACCATATTTGATGCCACACCGCAAAAGTGCGTGGCACTTCGTCGTGGTAACGTCTGTTACGCTGACATCACTCTCACATGGCAACTGCCTCAGCAAGGAGATGTCTGCATTCGTTCACTGACCTCTGGGCATATCATGCAGTGCTGGCAACAGAGCCAACAGGGTGCCATGGCATTGTCGTTTGAAAGTACCGAATCGCTTACCTATCAACTCATTAATAAAAACACTGCTGAGCTGATTGGCGAAACCCATGTTCAAGTCACGTGGGTTTACAGCAATAAAAAGAAAAAACGTCGTTGGAGATTATTTTAATGGATAACTATGGCTGCATTCTGTTAGTGGAAGATGACGTCTCACTCGCTCAATGGATCAGTGATTACTTAATTGAGCAAGGGTTTGCTGTGGTACTTTGCCACCGTGGTGATGAAGCAATTGCCAGCGTAGAAAAACATCAGCCAGATATTGTACTGCTTGATGTGATGCTGCCGGGTAAAGATGGCATCAGTGTCTGCCGTGAGCTTAGAGCGTTTTATCACAACCCAATTTTAATGCTCACTGCCAGAGACGATGAAATGGACGAGGTCATCGGCCTTGAAATGGGGGCGTCCGATTACATCACTAAACCTGTGCGTCCGCGGGCACTGTTAGCGAGAATTAAAGCGGCGCTGCGTGATGTTCAAACCCCAACAGAAAAGTCTCAGCAAGATTTGCAGGTTGGCGCGCTGCGCATCAACACCCAAACCCGTGAAGTGCAATACCAAAATACTGAAATGAACGTTTCTAATGCAGAATACCAACTGCTGAGCTTTTTAGCGGAGCACGCCGGAAAAGTATTAGATCGTGACGCTGTGTTTAAAGCCACCAAAGGCCGTGAATATGATGGTCTCGACCGCTCAGTAGATGTGCTCATCTCAGCCCTTCGTAAAAAGTTTGGAGATGATCCTCAAAACCCTAAAAAAATAAAAACCATTTGGGGCAAAGGCTATTTGCTTGTGCCAGATGCGTGGTAAAACACAATGAAACGCCTCACTTTGTCGCTCTTTTTAAGCGCTTTTATCTCCGCAGTGGTGCTTGGGTGGCTGATTGATGCCTACGACAGCGAGCATACTCAGCGCCAAGGTGAGTTTGCTTTAGCCAGCCCGCTGGTAAAAGGTTTAACGCGGCAACTCGCCGCAGTACCAGAGGAAGAGCGCGTAGGGCTTTCAAGCAGGTTATCGTCACAGTTTGACGTGACCATTACCTTATTAAGTGAACAAGACGTTGCCCTACCAGAGCCATTGGTTGCAGAGCTAAAAACCCAGCAATCCTTTATGCTAGAGGACGATTTTGGGGTATATATGCTCGCTACTCACCCACAGCTATGGCCGCAATTGATTGAGGTACGCTTAGGGGAAAGCATGCAAAAAGACCGCCGCCTCGATGCCTTACTCACTTTAATGTTTTACTTAGGTGTGTGCTTTTTTATGGCGTTTACGCTTTGGCCTTTAACAAGAAGGCTTGCAATTTTAAGCGATGTCGCCAAGCAATTTGCCAATGGTGATTTTAACGCTCGAGTGTCACCTAGCTTTTTTAGTTACACCCGAGATTTAGAAAATACTTTTAACCGCATGGCATCGCAAATTAGCCAACTATTAGCGGAAAACAAGTTACTGGCATCCAGCTTATCTCATGATATTCGCACCCCAATCGCTTGCTTGCGCTTTGGTTTAGATGCCGCTATTGAAAGCCCAGATGCCGCGAAAAAAGATCACTATTTGCAGCGCATGGAAAGTGACTTAGTACAGATGGAGCAGATGCTCAAAAGCTACTTAGAATATGCCACGCTAGAGCGCTATGCTCACCAACTGTCATACAGTAGCGCGCCGTGTTTGCCCTACCTTGAAAGCGTGACCGAACAAATTGCGCCAAAATTAAATGATAAGGGGCTTCACTTATCGCTTGATGCCAATGACTTTACCCTACATGCCGATTTACATTGGTTGGCACGCGCTATCACCAACTTATTATCCAATGCCTGTGATTTTGCCAAAACTCAGATCCATGTCCGCGCTGAGCACACGCAATTTGCAACTTACATTCATATTGAAGACGATGGTCCGGGCATTCCCCATGAAAAACGCCATCAGGTATTTGATCCTTTTTACCAAGAAGATAACCACCGCAACCGCGCTAAAAACAACTTTGGACTCGGCCTTGCTATAGTCGCAAAAGTGGCGGATTGGCATTACGGCTCTGTTAAAGTGGGAGAGTCAGAGCATCTCGGTGGCGCCCACTTTACTTTGGTATTACCACATAAAACGCCGCCATCACTGACAACAAAAAATGACTCAGTAGGCTGATTTTCAGCGATTAGATGCTGTTTACATCTTTTTATTTGACGTCAATTACAGTAGATTGAGTGCGCTTCAAGAAAAATAAGAGAATTAAAATAATATGAGCGCAGCACGCGGAGAGTTCAGCTCTCGTTTTGGATTTATAATGGCTGCGGCAGGCTCTGCCGTAGGTCTTGGTAATATCTGGGGCTTTCCCACCCAAACCGCTTCAAATGGCGGTGCCGCATTCGTCCTTGCCTATTTGGTGTTAGCTTTTTGTTTGGCTTATCCGGCTTTAATGGCTGAGCTTGTAGTTGGACGCCATGGTCAGGCAAATGCCGTGACATCCTTACGTAAAGTCTCCACCCATGCGTGGCAAAAGCATTTTGCCTTTGTAGTGGGTTTTGGCGGTATTGTCTGTGCTGCGTTGATTTTAAGCTTTTACGCCATCGTAGCAGGCTGGATGATGACCTCTACGTTAGAGCCAGTGGCAAAACTTGCTGGTAGCCCAGAGGCGGCAAGCTGGCTTGCAACCAATGGCTTAATGCGTAATTTAATTTTTACTGCCATCTTCATCACGCTGACCGTTGCCATTATCTCTAAAGGGGTAGAAAACGGCATTGAGAAGTGGTCAAAGCGTTTAATGCCAGCCCTATTAACCATACTCTTTGCGCTCATTGCATACGTATTGACGCAAGACGGCGCTATGACTGGTTTAAAAGCGTATTTGATCCCTGACTTCAGCTCTATTTTAGAGCCTGGTTTATTGGTAAGTGCGCTTGGCCAAGCGTTTTTCTCACTGTCTTTAGGTACGTCAGTGATGATCATTTATGGCTCATACATCTCTAAACAAGAAAACTTAGTTTCACTTGGTGCCTATGTGACCCTAATTGACGTTTTCATCGCGTTTGTTGCCGGCCTTTTGATCATTCCTGCCATGTATGTTGCTCAGCAAAATGGCGTAAGCATTTTTGCCGCAGATGGCAGCCTTCTCTCAGAAGACACCTTAGTGTTTCAAGTGTTACCAGCGCTATTTGATTCAATGGGCCAAATCGGTTTATTAATCGGCTTTGCGTTTTTTGCCTTGATGAGCATTGCCGCACTGACGTCGAGTATTTCAATGCTTGAAGCGCCAGTGAGCTACACGGTAGAGAAATTTGGTGCAACGCGTGCGCAAGCTACTTGGATTATTGGTGCCATCATTGCTGCAATCAGCTTCACCATAGTATTTAATTTTGAGGTGCTCTTTGGCTTAGTGATCACCATCACTACGCGCTTTGGTCAGCCATTACTCGGCTTAATGTGTTGTATTTTTGTAGGTTGGATGTGGCACAGAGGCAGCCTATTAAAAGAAATTGAGCAAGGTAACCCAAGTGCAGGCTCAAGCCTATTTTGGAAGATTTGGCCTTGT
>JBGTXC010000049.1:0-13799 GCA_041937835.1 Alteromonadaceae bacterium
CGGGTCACTATAATGAAGCAGACGACCTGATTGTCGATACCCATGGCGCAGATGTGATTGAACCGGTTTGGCAATTACTGGCTCATGCGTATCGTTGCCATGGGGTTTTCCCTACTTTATTAGAGCGTGACTTTAATATTCCAAGTACTGCCAAGTTACTTGAAGAGGTTTCTCACATAGGTACTTTGCAGCAAGCAACTCACAATGAGCAAACCCGCTATGGATGAGCCCACATTTCAAGCATTACAGCATGCCTTTACAGCACACATTCGTAACCCAAAGGCAGCACCCAAACCCAGCCAGCTTGAAGACAGGCGTATGGCTATTTACCGTGAGCTGTTCTTCAATAATATCCTTGGCTTTGTTTCAAGCGCGTTTCCTGTGCTGGCGTCACTGTATTCTGAAAAGCAATGGCAAGCGCGAGTACGGCAATTTTTTAGCCAATCCTCGCTCGATTCTCCGTATTTTGTGAATATCGCCGAAGGGTTTTTAAATTTCTTAGTCAATGACTATGAAACAGATAAAAACGACCCTCCTTTTATACATGAGCTTGCCCATTATGAGTGGTTAGAGCTTGCGCTGAGTCTTACCGAGCCAGATCACACCCTTACTTCCATCAAGGAACTCGAGCATGACGCGCTCTTTGTTTCTCCACTTGTGAAAGTGGTCAGTTATCAATATCCCGTGTGCGAAATATCATCCACTTATCAGCCGCAAGCACCGCTTGAATCGCCGCTTTTTTTGATTCTTTATGCGGATGACGATGCAGACGTGACATTCATCAGCACCACACAGTTAATGGCGGTGCTGCTAAATCAAATGATTGCGTCACCAGGGCTGACCTTAAAACAGTATGTGCAGGAAATTCATGCGCTAGTGCCAGATTTTAGCTTTGATGTGCTCTATGACGGGGCTTTAACCACTTTTTCAGACTTTCAACAGCGCAAAATCATCCAAACTAAAAACGGCTCTGCTACCTTTAAATAGTGAGTCGCTTAGAGTAGACTTCACACTTTGTCGAGCGTCCTTAAGTCAAGAGGTAGGATAATGGCGAACAACGAAAACTTTAAAGACCCGTTCAATGCAACGTATTTCATTGCATTTTTAGCCGTGTTCGGTGTGATTGGCTGTTTAAATGCCATTCTGGGTTGGCTAAACGCCCTAGCATAAGAAACCGCGTAAGCGGTTTTTTTATGCGCAAAATGCAGAAAATCTCCTGCCAAAAGTGATGATTTTTACACTAGGCGGTTCGTTTTTACGTGTCACCCTGTATAATACTGAGCCATTTTGAGTGAATCTGTGCCTAGAGCACCGGTAAATTGAGAAACACTATGTCTGAGTCGATTGACTACATCAAAAGCAGCATTGCGACTGTGCCAGATTACCCTAAGCCGGGAATCATGTTCCGTGACGTGACCAGCCTATTAGCTGATAGCAAAGCCTTTAAACTAACTATGGATGCCTTCATCGCAGCCTACCAAGGTAAAGGTTTTACCAAAATCATTGGTACTGAATCACGTGGTTTCATTTTTGGTGCCCCTTTGGCACTGGCGCTTGATGTGCCATTTATCCCAGTGCGTAAGCCAGGTAAATTACCACGTGAAGTGATCAGCCAGTCTTACCAGCTTGAGTACGGGGAAGATGTGCTAGAGCTGCACACTGACGCCATCGTTGAAGGCGATAAGGTGCTGTTAGTAGATGACTTATTAGCTACAGGTGGTACGATAGAAGCAACGGTTAAACTCGTTGAACGCTTAGGTGGTAAAGCCACAGATGCCGCGTTTGTTATCTCTTTACCTGACTTAGGCGGTGAAGAGCGCGTAGCTCAGTTAGGCGTCAACATTCTTAAACTCGTAGAGTTTGAAGGCGATTAATTAAATGAGCTATCAGGTCCTTGCAAGGAAGTGGCGTCCACAAACTTTTCACCAGCTCGTAGGGCAAGAGCATGTCAAACAAGCCTTGGTGAATGCGCTTGATCAACAAAGGTTACATCATGCGTATTTGTTTACGGGCACACGAGGGGTTGGCAAAACCACCATTGCAAGGATCTTTGCTAAAAGCCTCAATTGTGACGAAGGCATAAGTGCAACCCCATGTGGTCAATGCACCAGCTGCCAAGACATAGAGGCAGGGCGCTTTGTCGACTTAATTGAAATTGATGCGGCATCGCGCACTAAAGTAGAAGATACCCGTGAAATCCTTGATAACGTGCAATACGCACCGACCCGGGGCCGGTATAAAGTGTACCTCATCGATGAAGTGCACATGCTCTCTAAGCACAGTTTTAATGCGTTATTAAAAACCTTAGAAGAGCCTCCTTCACACGTTAAGTTTTTATTGGCAACCACAGATCCGCAAAAACTGCCAATCACCATCTTATCTCGCTGTTTACAATTCAATTTAGCCGCCTTAACAGAGCCGCAAATTCAGGCACAGCTTAGCCATGTACTTGAACAAGAGCAGCTTAGCTTTGAAACGCAGGCGCTCAACATATTAGCAAAAGCGGCCCGCGGTAGTATGCGCGATGCCTTAAGCTTAACCGATCAAGCCATAGCGCAAACTAACGGTGATATTAATTCTGCCGCAGTGCAAACCATGCTAGGTTTGATGGACAGTGAGTGGAGCCACACCCTGTTATTGGCCATTGCCAGCCAAGATGAAGCAAGCCTAGCGCAAACGCTAAGCACCTTGGCAGCTCGCCAAGCTAATTACACAGCACTTTTAGATGACGTCATCAGTGTGTGTCATTTAGTGGCGATGACGCAATTTATTCCAAGTGCCTGCCAGCTAGATGATACCCATCAAGAGTTGGTTACATCGCTAGCGCAAAATCTCGCACCTGAAACCGTGCAGGTGATTTATCAAATATTATTGAGCGGCAAGCGAGATTTAAGCCTTGCTCCTGTGGCGCAAATTGGTTTTGAAATGGTGATGCTGCGTGCTTTAGCGTTTTCGCCCTTAGAGAGCGCATCTGCACAGCCAGTACCTTCAAAAGTCACACCAAGCCAGCACGTTGCAAAGAGTGAGCAAACTGCATCTGCAAGCGCTAAGCCATCGCTAAAAGCCATGCTTGATGCCAAACGTGCCGCGTTATCAGAAGCTAAATCCCCTGAAGTTGATGCGCCTAATGTGATAGAGAGCACAGTATCCGAATCCCAAGAGCGTCACACCCCAAGCCAAGCTAGTGACACTATCACTGATGAAACTTCGGGTGTTATGAGTCAAGATGAGCAGGCGTCACGAGATGAAGCGCTTTTAAATGCCCAGCTTGAAGACGTATTAGCCCGCTCTGATGCCATGACTGAGGAAGCAACCCCAAGCCCTCAAGTCGGTAGTGCGCCAAACTCTATGCCAGCAAAAGCGGTTGAGCATAGTGATACTGAAGGGGCGCAGTCGTTTTCAGATGTGACTCATCAAGAGCAGCCAAATGCACCTGTGACTCACACACAACCCACAGCTATGCCGCATGAGGGTATGCAAGCTCAGCCACTAGGCAGCCAAGATGCACTGGCAGAGCTTGATAACCATGAAGCGGCAGCCAGTGAAGCAATCGCTAAACTGCTTAGAAAGCGCAATGTGTCTGGGTCAGGCACCTTAGTTAATCAAGATACCAGTGAGCGCCCTTCAGCAAAAAAGGCTGAGCCCCAACAAGGGGCGCAGTCAAACGAAATGCCTGCGGCCACTGCTCCTAAAAAAGTCCACCGTCCGTTTAAAGAACGTCATGTTGTGGTTGAGCAGCACTTGGCGCCTGAATTAATCGAGCAATTACAACCTCAAGCCAATGAGCCAGAACCTGAGGCGCCACCTAAAATCATCCCCGAAGGCTTTGCCTCACCGATGGGCACCACACGCTTTGCCCATGAGGTCGATACTTGGGCGAAGCATATTGAAACCATGGGGTTAAGCGGTCGTATTAGGCAATTTGCACTTCACAGCACATTAAATGTGCAAGGTGATACGGCGCACCTGGTTGTTGATGAAACGCAGCGACATTTAGAATCCACCATGGCCTTAAGTGCCATTGAAAATGGCTTATGCCAAGTGCTTAATCGCACTGTGCAAGTGGCACTGAGTTATCAAAACGCACTGGCGAACACCCCGTTCTTAATTCAGCAAGGCATTGATGAAAAGCGCTATCACGAAGCAGTTGAAATCATGCATAATGATCCCAATGTCAGTGCTTTAAGCCAACGATTTTCGGCGACCTTGGACGACACAAGTATCAAGGCGCATTAATCATCATTTTATACAGAGAGTACGCACATGTTTAAAGGCGGTATGAGTAACCTCATGAAGCAAGCGCAGCAAATGCAAGAGCGCATGCAAAAGGCCCAAGACGAAATCAAATCAATGGAAGTAGTCGGTGAATCAGGCGCAGGCTTGGTAAAAGTGACCATGCTTGGTAATCACAATGTTCGTCGCGTTGAGCTAGATGAAAGCTTAATGGAAGATGACAAAGAAATGATAGAAGACTTACTTGCTGCTGCGGTTAACGATGCCGTGCGTCGCGTTCAAGAAGAAACAGAATCGCGCATGAGCAAAGTAACCGGTGGTATGCAGATGCCACCAGGCTTTAAGATGCCATTTTAAATTATGAAATTGTCAGCGGGTTTAAGCCAACTCATTGATGCTTTGCGTTGCCTGCCAGGAATAGGCCCTAAATCGGCGCAGCGTATTGCTTTTCACTTATTAGAACGTGATCGTGATGGCGGTGCACAGCTTGGTGCTGCGCTTAATTACGCGATGTCGCACATAGGTCATTGCCAATCTTGCCGCACGTTTAGCGAAGAGCCAGTGTGTGAGCTATGTCAAAACCCAAAGCGGGTGGATTCAGGGCTCTTATGTGTGGTGGAATCACCTGCTGACATTCTTGCGGTTGAGCAAACCGGCCAATACCTAGGGCGTTATTTTGTGTTAATGGGGCATTTATCCCCGCTCGATGGCATAGGCCCGAACGAAATTGGGTTGGACATTTTAGCCAATACGTTAAGTGCCGGTGGCATAGATGAAGTCATTTTGGCCACCAACCCAACCGTTGAAGGCGAAACTACGGCGCACTTTATTGCTGAGCTTTGCCAGCAGCATGGTGTAAATGCATCACGCATTGCCCATGGTGTCCCCGTGGGAGGCGAGCTTGATCTCGTTGATGGTATGACCTTGAGTCATGCCTTTAATGGCCGCAAAACTGTTTCCATGTAAAACGCAGCACTCGCTGCGTTTTTTCTTTTAAAAAATCCTTATTCCCTCTTGAAGAGCTGAACTTCTGCCCCATATCAACAAGCATTATTGTGAAACATAATTGTGTGTGGAGAAGGCAATGACAGCAACAACACAAAAAGAAACTCTGGGTTTTCAAACCGAGGTCAAGCAACTACTTCAGTTAATGATCCACTCGCTTTATTCAAATAAAGAAATCTTTTTACGCGAGCTTGTATCAAACGCGTCGGATGCTGCCGACAAACTGCGCTTTTTAGCCCTTGAAAACAACAGCCTTTATGAAGGTGACGGTGAGCTACGCGTTCGCATCAGTGCTGATAAAGACGCTCGTACTGTCACAATTTCTGATAACGGCATCGGGATGACCCGTGATGAAGTGATAAGCGCTCTAGGCACCATTGCCAAATCAGGCACTGCTGAATTTTTCTCAAACCTAACGGGTGACCAAGCCAAAGATTCACAACTGATTGGTCAATTTGGTGTGGGTTTTTATTCTGCCTTTATCGTGGCAGATGAAGTCACAGTGCGCACGCGCAAAGCTGGCACGCAAGAAGCCGTTGAATGGCAATCTCGTGGTGAAGGTGACTACACCTTAGCGGCAATTGATAAATCAGAGCGCGGCACAGAAATCATCCTGCATTTACGTGAAGACGAAAGCGAGTTCTTAGATGAATTCCGTTTACGCTCTATCATCAATAAATACTCAGATCATATCTCTATCCCTGTGGAAATGTATACGCCAGCAACGGAAGCCTCAGAAGGGCCTGACGGCGAAGAAATTCCTGCAACCGAAGGTAAGTGGGAGCCAGTTAACAAGGCGACGGCACTTTGGACCCGTGATAAGTCTGAAATCTCTGATGAAGAATACCAAGCGTTTTACAAACACGTAGGCCACGACTGGGAAGATCCACTGACTTGGGCCCACAACAAAGTAGAAGGTAAAACGGAATACACCAGCCTGTTATACATCCCTAAGCGTGCCCCATTTGATTTATACAATCGTGAGCGCCAATCAGGTTTAAAACTTTACGTGCAGCGCGTGTTCATCATGGATGACGCCGAGCAGTTTATGCCGTCTTACTTACGTTTTGTAAAAGGCTTGTTGGACTCTAACGACCTGCCTTTGAATGTCTCGCGTGAAATTTTACAAGACAACAAAGTGACTCAAGCTATCCGTAAGGGGTGTACGTCACGCGTATTGAAAATGCTAGACCGCATGGCGAAAAACAAACCAGAAGAGTATCAAACTTTCTGGAATGAGTTTGGCCAAGTAATGAAAGAAGGTCCTTCGGAAGATCACGCTAATAAAGAGCAAGTGGCTAAACTATTGCGCTTTGCATCTACTCATAACGATGATGCGACACAGAGCGTGAGCCTAGATGACTACATTAGCCGCATGGTTGAAGGCCAAGAGAAAATTTACTACGTGGTAGCAGACAGCTTTGAAGCTGCTAAAAACTCACCACACTTAGAAATTTTCCGTAAGAAAGGCATTGAAGTACTGCTACTTTCTGAGCGCATCGATGAGTGGATGATGAGCCACTTAACGGAATACCAAGAAAAAGCCTTCCAGTCTGTAACGCGTGGCGACCTTGACCTAGGTGACGTGGAAGATGAAGAAACTAAAAAAGAGCATGAAGCGTCTGAAAAAGAAGTGGCAGGCCTGATTGAGCGCGTGAAAACGGCGCTAGGCGATAAAGTCAAAGAAGTACGCTTCACTCATCGTTTAACAGATTCGCCAGCGTGTGTGGTGACTGACGACAACGACATGAGCTCACAAATGGCCAAGCTGATGGAATCAGTAGGGCAAGCAGCACCAGACACTAAACCTGTGTTTGAGCTTAACCCTGAGCACCAGCTAGTGAAGCACATTAACAATGAGCAAGATGAAGACAAGTTCAGTAAATGGTCTGAAGTGTTACTTGATCAGGCGCTATTGGCAGAACGTGGTTCACTGAAAGACCCTGCGGGTTTTGTGTCGCGTCTAAATACCTTAATGCTTGATTTAAGCAAATAACATCAAGGAGCCATTTGGCTCCTTTTTTCTTACAATATCCCTAATAACCTTGAGAATGACGCAAGGTTATGGAAAAATCCGATTTTTACCACTCATCACATGAACATGAGGACAGTGACATGCGCATTATTTTGCTAGGCGCGCCGGGTGCAGGTAAAGGCACTCAAGCTCAATTTTTAATGGACAAATACGGCATTCCACAAATTTCAACCGGTGACATGTTACGTGCCGCGATTAAAGAAGGGACGCCGCTTGGCCTGGCAGCGAAACAAGTAATGGATGCAGGTCAGCTTGTGTCTGACGACATCATCATTGGCCTTGTAAAAGAGCGCATTGCCAAAGCGGATTGTGAAAACGGTTTCTTATTAGACGGTTTCCCACGTACCATTCCACAAGCTGACGCAATGAAAGACGCAGGCATTGTGGTTGATCATGTGATTGAGTTTGATGTTGCTGATGAAGTGATTGTTGAGCGTATGGGCGGTCGTCGCGTGCACCCTCAGTCTGGTCGTGTTTACCATGTGGTGTACAACCCACCTAAAGTGGATGGTAAAGATGACGTGACAGGTGATGACTTGATCATCCGTGATGACGACAAAGAAGACACAGTGCGTAAGCGCTTGGCTATATACCATGAGCAAACTAAGCCTTTAGTGGATTACTACCAAGCAGAAGCTCAGGCAGGTAACACTCAGTACCACAAACTAGATGGTACCCAAGCAGTTGCCAGTGTAAGTGACCAGCTTGCCAGCCTACTAGGTTAAGAAAAACCGCCGAAAGGCGGTTTTTTTATAAAAGAATTAAGCCGAAAACTGAGTTATTTCGTACACTTACGCATATTATCAAAATAAAATTTCAGGTTATGAGCGAAAAATTGCACACACCAGCGTCACGCTACGGTGTTTTACTGGTTAATTTAGGTACCCCAGACGAGCCTACTGCGAAAGCAGTAAGCCGCTATCTAAGAGAATTTTTGTCAGACACGCGGGTTGTGGAAATCCCGCCATTTGTGTGGTTTTGGATTTTAAACGGTATTATTTTACCGATCCGCTCTAAAAAAGTCGCAAAAGCCTATGCTTCAATTTGGACTGAGCAGGGGTCACCTTTACGCGCCATTACCGAGCAACAAGTGGTTGGGGTTAAAAAAGCGTTAGCTGAACATTTTGGTGAAACCATCGAAGTGAACATGGCGATGACTTATGGTAACCCGTCGATTAAGTCGCAAATGGCTAAAATGCAGGAGCAAGGCATAGATAAAATCGCGGTGATCCCTTTGTATCCGCAATACTCGGCCACCACAACAGCAGCCGTGTTTGATAAAATGAATGGCTACTTAAAAACTGTTCGTAACTTGCCTGAAGTACGCTTTTTGAAAGATTACTATCGTGTGCCTGCTTATACCCAAGCGCTTGCTAACTCAGTGACTGAGTTTTGGCAAAAAGAGGGTAAGCCTAATAAGCTGATGTTTTCATTCCATGGTATTCCTAAGCGCTGCGTTAACAAGGGCGACCCATACTTTGAGCATTGCCAATACACAGCAACGCAAACAGCAGCTTTATTAGGGTTAAAAGATGATGAATGGTTAATGACCTTCCAATCTCGTTTTGGTGCAGAAGAGTGGCTAAAGCCGTACACGGATGAAACCCTTGAAGCATTAGGGCAAAGTGGGGTAGAGCGCGTAGATGTGATTTGCCCAGCCTTTGCAGCAGATTGCCTTGAAACCTTAGAAGAGATTTCAGAAGAAAACGCCGAAGTGTTTGAAGAAGCGGGCGGTAAAACATTGAAATACATCCCGGCATTAAACGACAGGCAAGACCACATAGAATTGCTGACTGAGCTTGCGATAAAACAGCTCACTCACTGGTAATAAAAAAGGCCCTCACTTGGGCCTTTTTTATTTTCTGTACGCTTAAAACGCTTATTTCAGAGCGCTTAACGCCGACACCGCGTCGTCGTAATTTGGCTCTTTCGACAAACTGGGCACTAGCTGCTTGTACACTAGGGTGTGCTCTTTATCTAGCACTAGCACGCCACGCGCAAGTAAGCCCATATCCTTAATTAATAGCCCGTAATTTTTAGCAAAATCACGCCATACTGAGTCTGACAGGGTTTGAATTTTGTCTATGCCTTCGGCAGTACAAAAACGCTTTTGCGCAAAAGGTAAGTCAGTTGAAATGGTGAGCATGGCAACATTTGGAAAGTCGGCCGCTACTTTTTCGTTAAAATGCTTAGTTTGAATACTGCACACACCCGTATCTAAACTTGGCACAACAGAAATAAGCACGGCTTTTCCGGCGTAGTTGTCCAATGTGATAGGCGTAAAGGTTTCATCAACCACTTTAAAGTTTGGTGCTTTTTGCCCAACATTCACTCCTTGACCTAGCAAGGTAACAGGCTTACTGCCTGCTTGTACTTTCCCTGTGTCCAGTTGGTTGACAGGTAACTCAGTGATGTTTGCGTGTAAAAATGGGCTGGTAAGTAGCAGCGCCGCAGCTGCAAGGCTTTGCAAGGGAGTTCTCATGTTATCCATCCTTATTTTTCTTATGCACACTGTAACCTATTTGCTCAGCAATTGGATTACTAAAAACTCATTGTTTTTTATTAGTTTACTCAGTCTTAATTTCACAAAATAAATGTGCTATGTTGAGCTAAAGTAGGTCGCATCTAAGTGTGTGCTCTACACTAATAACAAAGGCATGATAAGAGACACTTTATGGCAACCCGCGTTTTAATTTGTGATGACTCCCGTATGGCAAGGCGGCAACTCGCCCGCTCACTGCCAGATGACTGGGAAGTACAGATTGAATATGCCGAGCATGGTATTGATTGCATCAAGCAAATCAAAATATTTGAGCCAGATGTCTTATTCCTTGATTTAAACATGCCGCAAATGGATGGCTACGAAGTACTGCAAGCCATCAGTGAGCAAAGCTTACAGGTGCTTACTGTGGTGGTTTCTGGCGACATCCAACCTACTGCCCATGAGCGTGTGAAGGCATTAGGCGCCATCGACTTTATCAAAAAGCCCAGTGACGCCCAAAAAATTGCTGACATCATTGAAAAACACGGCATTCGTGACCGCGCTTTAAGAGAACGTCAAGCCAACTCCCTTGGTGAGCAGCTCGACCCAGATTTACGCGATATCTACCAAGAGATCACTAACGTTGCCATGGGGCAAGCAGGGGACTTACTTGCTCGCTTACTGAATGTATTCGTTGAGCTACCTATTCCAAACGTTAATGTACTTGAAGTCAGTGAGCTCAGCATGGCGCTCAGCTCCATTGATGCCAATAGCAGTACCTCTGGAGTATGCCAAGGCTTCATTGGTGGCGGCGTGTCTGGCGAAGCCTTATTACTTCTGAATGACTCCAGCTTTAAAGAAATCGCCTCTTTAATGAATTACCAAGGTGAGCTGACAACCAAAGTGGAGCTTGAGCTTCTCATGGACATCAGCAACATCCTCATTGGCGCTGTGCTAACGGGCTTATCAAAGCAGTTAGACATGCCATTTAGCCAAGGCTCACCTGTAGTGATGGGGCAGCACTGTGATGTGGCAGATTTAGTTCAAGCAAATCGCACTCGTTGGCAGCGCACCTTAGCCATTGAAATCAGTTACGGCATTGAGGGGCACAATATTAATTGTGACTTGATGCTGCTATTTACCGAAGATTCCCTTAAAACACTGAAGTATAAAGTTCAGTATTTATTAGAAGATTAAATTATGCCGGCTTCCGATTTTGACATGAACGAATTACATTGGATGATGGACATGTTCAACACTGTGGACGTGGGCCTCATCGTGTTAGATCGGGACTATAAAGTCTGTATTTGGAATGGTTTTATGGAAAACCATTCAGGTTTGTTACCAAGCGCTGTAAAAGACAAAATCGTGTTTGATCTTTTCCCAAGCCTAGATGAGCAGTGGTTTAGATCAAAAACCGAAGCCGTATTTGTGCTAAAAAACCGCTCTTTTACCATTTGGGAGCAGCAGCCTTATATTTTTAAGTTCCGCAATTACCGCCCCATAACTGGTAAAGCGGATCACATGTATCAAAACGCAACCTTTATTCCTCTAACCAACATCCGCTCAGAGGTCACTCACGTGTGCATTATTTTGTATGATGTTACCGACGAAGCCGTGAACAAGCTAGAGCTTGAAGAAGCCAATAAAAAGCTTGAGCAGTTAAGCCGCACGGATGCCTTAACAGGGCTTTATAACCGTGGCTTTTGGGAAGAGAACTTTAAACGTGAGTTTAAGCGTGTGAAGCGCGCTGGTGGCCCTACGTGCCTGCTTATGTTTGATATAGACCACTTTAAACACATCAATGACAGCTTTGGTCATGCCACAGGCGATGAGGCACTGCGCGAAATCGCCAAGTTACTTAAAGCCAATTTACGTGAATCTGACGTAGCAGGGCGCTATGGCGGTGAAGAATTTGCCGTAACCTTAGTGGACACAGATCTGGATGGCGCTAAAGTCTATGCTGAGCGCTTAAGACAAAGCATTGAAAAGGCCATTATCAAGCACGATGAAGTCGAACTACAACTGACTGTGAGTATTGGCATCGCGCTTTGTGAAGAGCACTTTACCCGCTTTGAACAGTGGCTTGAGTCTGCGGACAAGGCGCTTTATAAGTCGAAATCCAACGGCCGCAATCAAGTGAACGTGTATCAAAAATAAAAAAAAGTGCTCATTGAGCACTTTTTTCGTTTTAAACCCAGATGTTATTCGTCATCAGAATCTGGGTTTACCACTAACACATCGGTTTTTAAGAGTTTCAGCACGTCTTCTGCGGTATTTCCTAGTAACTGCCCGCGAAGGCCTTGGCGCCCCACAGTACCAATGACGAGTAAGCCTGCGTTACAGTCTGCTGCAATGCTTGGGATCACGCGCTCTGGTAAGCCGGCTTTAATATGAAGGCCATCTTTGAGTGGGTAATCTTGTAAAAGGGCTTTGTGAGATGCATCTAAGCTCTCTTTTGCCTTAGCCACCTCATTGTCACTGAACACCACGCCTAAATCGCGTAATACTTCACTGACTTCCACTGTGTAGCACGCGTGTAAATCGGTGTTTTTAATTTTGCTAAATTCAAAAGCGGCATCGAGCACAATGCGGTTAAGACGATGCTTTGACGCCCGTGACGTGCCTAAATCAATGGCTGCTAAAACCGTTTCTGTTTTACGCCAAGTGTCGTCAGCGGCTAAATACAAAGGCAATGGGCTTAAGCGAATCAAACGCCAATCTAAGGCGGTATACGCTTGTTCATCGGTAATGTGGCGCGCTTTGACAATTAAAGAGTAAGGAGACACATCCGCCATGTTAGTCAGCCATTGATCTGGGTGTTTGTGCCAAATCACTTCATAGCTGAAGGCCATTTCACCAAGCTGCGCTTTTAGTTTGCTGGTTAGCGCATCGTCTAACTTGGCAAGTTCACTTTGCTCAATCGCTACTTGTTTCTCTTTATCTATGCCAAACAAAGGGTTACCCATGCTTTGGTAGGTAAAGGCCACAAAATGTAACGAACGCCCTGTGGTCATGGCGATGTGCTTAGCACGTTTAATCGCTACATCAGCGTAATTAAGTTCATCGATTAAAACTAAAATCGCGTTATTCATGTCACTTTATCACTTATTAAGTTTGATTATTTGTTTCAGGACAAACTGCTAAGGTATTGATATTCCCAGAAGAATCCTCTTCCTCTAGTTTTACCGTAAAGCCCCACAGCCTGTAAAGGTGTTTCATGACTTCATCAATCCCTTTGCCAAGCGGGATGCGATTGTGCGGCACATAACGCAGCACTAAAGAGCGGTCACCGCGTACATCCACATGATGCACTTGAATATTAGGCTCTAAATTACTGAGGTTATATTGGCTTGCTAAAGTGTTTCGCACATCCCTAAAGCCTTGCTCATTATGAATTGCCGCCACTTCGATGTGGCTTTCGGCATCATCATCGTTTAGGGCAAAGAGCCTGAACTCCCGCATCATGTGCGGCGATAAAAACTGATTGATGAAAGACTCATCTTTGAAATTTGCCATGGCAAAATGCAAAGTATCCAACCACGGGCTGCCAGCAAAATCAGGGAACCAATATTTGTCTTCCTCTGTTGGGTTAGTACAAATGCGCTTGATGTCGCGCATCATATTAAACCCCAGGGCATAAGGGTTGATACCGCCATAATAAGGGTGGTTATAAGGCGGTTGATAAACCACGTTAGTGTGACTTTGCAGTATTTCCAGCATAAACCCATCGGTTAGCAAACCTTTGTCATACATGTGATTTAAAATGCTGTAATGCCAAAAGGTGGCCCAGCCCTCATTCATCACTTGAGTTTGCTTTTGTGGATAAAAGTATTGCGCTATTTTACGCACAATGCGGATCACTTCTCTTTGCCATGGATCAAGTAATGGGGCATGTTTTTCAATAAAATATAAAATATTTTCCTGTGGCTCTTCTGGGAAGAGTCGCTCGTCAGGGCGCTTTTTCTTGCGAAACCGTGGCCTGGTACGATAACGAGTACGGTTTTGTCACTCAGCTGGTGCGTACTTTAGATAAGTTCGCCG
>JBGTXC010000004.1:0-34122 GCA_041937835.1 Alteromonadaceae bacterium
CTGAGCATGCGTAATAAAGCAAACCGTTTAGAGGAATTATTTGTGGAATTATTAGAGCAGGGGCGAGGCGAATAATATGTCGATTACCCGTTACAGCGTTGCGCTGAAAAGCATTTGGATTAAAGAGTGCATTCGATTTTTACGCATTTGGGTGCAAACCTTAGTGCCTCCTGCCATTACCATGACCTTATACTTTGTGATTTTTGGCAGCTTAATTGGCTCGCGCATTGGTGAAATGGGCGGCTTTAGTTACATGGAGTTTATTGTGCCGGGTCTCATCATGATGTCGGTGATCACTAACTCTTACTCGAATGTGGCATCGAGTTTTTACTCCACTAAGTTTCAAAAAAGCATTGAAGAGCTGCTGGTTGCGCCAGTGCCTAACTACATCATAGTGTTAGGTTACATGGGCGGTGGCATGGCGCGTGGTTTACTGGTGGGCTTGATTGTTAGCTGTGTGTCGCTCTTATTTGTAGACATTCAAATTCACAATTTGTTTGTGATTGTGCTGACGGTGATTTTAACGTCTGCGGTGTTCTCTTTAGGTGGCTTAATTAACGCTGTGTATGCCAATAGCTTTGATGACATCAGCATTATTCCTACCTTTGTGCTCACACCTTTAACTTATTTAGGTGGGGTGTTCTACTCGATTTCCTTACTGCCAGAAGTGTGGCAGATGGTATCTAAAATCAACCCAATTATTTACATGGTCAATGCCTTCCGTTATGGCTTTTTAGGTGTGTCGGATGTTGGCATTGTGGCGTCATTTAGTGTGTTGGTGGCCTTTATTGTGGTGCTCTTTAGTGTTGCATTAATGCTGATTAAAAAAGGTGTGGGGATCCGCCATTAATGAGTGAAGCGAATTCAAGGAGTATCACCACGAATCAAAACGGCGAGCATGAGAAGCTCGCCGAGGTGGTGACAAAACACCTTAACCATGACTTCCAAAAGCCGATTGCAGCCCATACACAAGCTGTGTTTGATGAATTAGACGCCGCTGTAAAAGCTTTTGCAGGCCCGGTAATTTTAGATGCCTGCTGTGGTGTTGGCGAAAGCACCAAAGTGCTAAGTAGCATGCACCCTGAGGCATTGGTGATTGGCATTGATAAATCTGCCCATCGCCTTGAGCGCCATCCAGCGGGTGAGGGCAGTAAAGCGGGCCATTATATTTTGGCACGAGCTGACCTCAATGACTTTTGGCGATTAGCCGTGGCGGCAAATTGGCCAGTGACGCATCAATACATCTTGTATCCAAACCCTTGGCCAAAAGCCAAGCATTTGCAACGGCGTTGGCATGGTGCTGCTGTGTTCCCTTACATCGTAAAGCTGGGCGGTCGCCTTGAGGTACGCAGTAATTGGCAGACGTATGTGGCTGAATTTGCCAGTGCCTTGAAACTGGCAGGCCATGAATGTGATGTTATGCCTTATCACAGTGAGCAGGCGATGACGCCTTTTGAGCGTAAATACTGGCTGAGCGGCCAGTCGAGTTACCGACTGTGCTTAGATTTAGGCCAAAATACGGCGAAAAACTCGTAAAATTTCAAAAGTTTGTCATTGTTAAGACATATAGCATGCCGCTTTTTTGAAGACATCGTCTTTGAATTCGGCTAAAGTTGCGGGCAATTTTGCCCTAACCTAAGTAGCGCCCGCTGTTTCTATGCTGGGCGGCATTTGAGTGAAAGATGGATAGTAAACGTAGTGCTGTAGCGAATGATCAAAGCCTACTTAAAGTGTTTACCGTGCCAGAAGCGCCGGACTCAACACTGAGCCAAATTGAGCAAGAGATCTCAAATAATTTGGCTGGCTTTTTAAATAACAATATCGCGGCAGTTGAAAAGCCATTACACGAAATCGAAAAAGACTTTCAAAGTGCATTGATCCCTGAAGATCCCACTTTTGTATCTAACCATGCGCAAACCATCATGGATACTTTAGTGGCCCATTCAGTGCACACTGCTGCGCCAAGCTTTATTGGCCATATGACATCAGCGTTGCCGTATTTCTTACTGCCGCTTTCTAAGTTAATGGTTGGTTTAAACCAAAACTTAGTAAAAATTGAAACTTCAAAAGCTTTTACCCCCCTTGAACGCCAAGTCCTTGGGATGATGCACCATTTGGTGTACCAAGGTGATGATGCCTTTTATGGAAAGCGCATGCACAGTGCTCAAACCGCATTAGGCGCTTTTTGCTCTGGCGGTACTGTGGCAAACATTACGGCTCTTTGGATTGCCCGTAACCGACTGTTAAAACCGGATGGCGATTTTAAAGGCATTGCCAGCGAAGGCTTGGTCGCGGCCATGCTGCATTATGGCTACAAAGGCATGGCAGTGTTAGTCTCTGAGCGCGGTCATTACTCTTTGGGTAAGTCTGCTGATGTGCTTGGTCTTGGGCGCGACCATTTTATTGCCATTGAAGCGGATGAACACAACCGCGTACGGGTTGATAAAATGCGCGAAAAAGCCGCTGAGCTTGAAGCGAAAGGCATAAAAGTCATGGCCATTGTTGGCGTGGCAGGCACCACAGAAACTGGTAATGTAGATCCTTTAGATGATCTTGCCATCCTCAGTGAGGAAATTGGCTGTCATTTTCATGTGGATGCTGCATGGGGTGGTGCAACCTTATTCTCACATCAATACCGCCATTTATTAAAAGGCATTGAGCGCGCAGATTCCATCACCATAGATGCCCATAAGCAAATGTATGTGCCAATGGGCGCCGGCTTAGTGCTGTTTAAAAACCCAGAAGCCTCTAACGCCATTGAGCACCACGCTGAGTACATTTTACGTAAAGGCTCAAAAGACTTAGGTAGCCACACCCTTGAGGGCAGTCGCCCGGGGATGGCGATGCTAGTGCATGCTTGCTTAAACATCATAGGGCGTAAAGGCTATGAAATGCTCATTGATAAGAGCATTGAAAAAGCCCGTTACTTTGCGGATTTAATTAACAGCGAACCGGACTTTGAGCTTATTTCTGAGCCAGAGCTTTGCTTGTTAACGTACCGCTATGTGCCCGCGGCAATGCAAGCCAAGATGAAAACCGCCAGCCTAGAAGAAAAGCGCGAGATGTTTGTTGCACTTAACCGTTTAACGGCAAGCATGCAAAAACGTCAGCGTGAGGCAGGGCGTTCGTTCGTGTCACGTACTCGCCTTACGCCGGCACAGCATGACCGCTTAGAAACTGTGGTGTTTAGGGTCGTACTTGCCAACCCGCTAACATCAGAGACTTTATTAAAAGAGATCCTCGCGGAGCAAAAAGCCTTAGCGCAGAGCGATCCTATTTATAAAAAGTACATCACTAAGTATCTGACATAAAAAAGGCCCTTGCGGGCCTTTTTGCTTTTGATAAGTAATGTTATTCGTCTTCAACATCCACGGTGAGATCGGCCGTGATGGATTCAAGGGCGCGAATGACTTCGTCTTTGTTCATGCCCTTAGCAAGTTGCACTGTGGCAACGGCGTTAAAGAGAGGCACGCCCCAATTCGGTGCGCTTTGGCGCTTAGACGTAAAGTGCACTATGTTGCCACCTTTGTGGCTAATCACACTTGAAAGCTCCTGAACGATCCCTGGGCGGTCGTTTCCTGTGATCACAAAATTAAGCAGTGATGGTGTGTCATCATCGCTGGTCTCTGCACTTGGTTTATCAAGGCAAGGGGCCATTTGGATTTCAAGGTCGCTTAAAGCATCGAGTGATGCGCGCACTGCGCTTAGCTCTGACTCAGGCACTTCAATTTGCACTATGCCAGCAAAATGGCCAGCTAAATGGCTTAAGTTACTGGCAAGCCAGTGACCTTGGTGGTTAAGAACGGCTTTGGCAATATCATCTACCAGACCAGGGCGGTCTGGACCAATTACTGTAAGTGCTAACTGCTTCATAATTGTTATTCTCTTTTTTATAGTTTTTAGGGTGACGTCCTTAAAACTGTCACCTAAAGTATTGACTCTAAATCAGTTATTTGTCCAACAAATTAGTTATTTTTCATAATCTACGGGCATAAACAGCGTGAGTAAAAACGGGCTTTTGCTCCCTTGTGTCACATAAATGTCATGATTATGAAATATACTGTAGGTCATCTTTTAAGCTTAAGGAAAAATTGATGTCTTCCAATCCGCAAAAAGCGAGTTTTAATACGGATAGAAGCCGTCTATTTAAAGACAGGTTTGCTCAATTCGGTATCACCTCTGGTGGGGTGATGGTGCTTGTAGCGCTTCTTTTAATTTTCTTTTACCTGCTTTACGTGGTGCAGCCTATTTTCGAATCAGCGAAAGTAGAAACCCGTAATGCCTTCACTTTGGCACAAGGCGATAAAGCACTTGGGCTAGGTGTTGAAGAACAAACTGAAATTGCTTATGTGATGACACAGCAAGGTGAAGCTGTGTTTTACCGCGTAAAGGGTGATCAGTTTGGTAAAGAGCTCAAGCGAGAAGCCATTCAGTTAGGTGCCAAAACAAGTAGTTTTGCTGAGTCTGCACCGCATCAAAGTTTGTATGCCTATGGTCTTGAAAACGGCCAGATGCTGATCACTAAGCCAAAATTCTTGGTGACTTTCCCAGGCAACCAACGTGTGATTACCCCAGCGCTTGATTTCCCATTTGGCGAAACACCTTTGCAAATGGATGAAGAAGGCCAAGCGATTGAGTCTTTTGCTTTTGCAGTAGAAACCACAGATTCTGGTGAAGTGTTATCAACCGTGTTCCAAACGGCAGATAATCGCACTGTGTTTGTGCGCATGGCTGCGGAAGAGAACATGTTTACCGGTGAGATGGAGTGGTCAACCGAGCGCACTGAACTTGAGGTTTCAGGGCGTGTTGATGAGCTATTGATCACTCCAAATGGCATGCGTACGTTTGTTCGTTCTGCTAATCAGGTGATGGTGTTTGATACCCGCTACGCCGATGAAGTTGAGCAAGTTCAAGTGCTTTCAGCAAATGAGTCACAAGCTAACTTAGTTAGCTCAGCTTTGATTGCAGGCGCTAACTCCTTAATGCTTGCCAATGACAATGGCGTGGTATCACAGTGGTTTGAAGTAAACGGCGATAACGGCCGTGAGTTCAAAAAAATCCGTACTTTTGAGTCGGATGCCAAGTTAGTCACGGGCATTTACGCAGAATACTATCGCCGTACTTTCTTCACCACTAATGGTGACGGTCACTTAGGTATTTTTTACACCACCAGTGAAGCGGATTTATGGCAAGGCCAGTTAACTAAAACGCCGATTGATAACTTTGCCATTGCACCTCGCTCTAATGCCGCATTGGTGTTGTCTGGGAAAAATGTCAGTGTGATTGAAATCCATAATGAGCACCCAGAGGTAACTTGGTCAGCGCTTTGGCAAGAGGTGTGGTACGAAGGCTACCCTGAGCCTGATTACACGTGGCAGTCTACCTCAGCCAGTGATGACTTTGAGTCTAAATTCTCATTAGTGCCAATTTCATTCGGTACCATCAAAGCGGCGATGTACGCCATGCTATTTGCAGTACCAATTGCTCTAGCTGCCGCGATTTACACAGCGTACTTTATGTCTTCTGAATTACGTCGCGTGGTTAAGCCAACCGTTGAAATTATGGAAGCCTTACCAACGGTGATTTTGGGCTTCTTGGCGGGCCTTTGGCTTGCTCCTTTGATTGAAGAGCAACTGCCGGCTGTGGTGGTGCTCCTTATCCTACTGCCTTTAGGTATTTTATTAACGGCATTAGGTTGGACTAAGTTGCCAGCGGCAATTCGCCACCGTATCCCAGAAGGGTCGCACTCTATCTTATTGATTCCAGTTGTGTTGTTAGTCGGTTGGGTGTCGTTTGCTCTCAGCCCTGGCATCGAAAACTGGTTATTTGACGGCAACATCCGTGGCTACATCACCAATGATCTTGGCATCACTTTTGACCAGCGTAACTCGTTAGTAGTGGGTATCGCGATGGGCTTTGCGGTTATTCCTACGATTTTCTCAATTGCCGAAGATGCCGTATTCAGCGTGCCTAAGCACTTATCTAATGGCTCGTTAGCCTTAGGTGCAACGCAATGGCAAACGCTAGTGCGTGTGGTCTTACTAACAGCAAGTCCAGGTATCTTCTCAGCCGTGATGATGGGGCTTGGCCGTGCCGTGGGCGAAACCATGATTGTACTTATGGCTACAGGTAACACACCGATTATGGATTGGAGTATTTTCCAAGGGATGCGTACTTTGTCTGCGAACATTGCCGTGGAAATGCCTGAATCTGAAGTGGGCAGTACTCACTACCGCATTTTATTCTTAGCGGCGTTTGTACTCTTTATTTTCACCTTTGTATTTAACACCATTGCTGAATTTGTTCGTCAGCAACTGCGTGAAAAGTACAGCTCACTTTAATTTAGGAGAAATGACATGGTAAAGCAGTGGTTTAAGTCAGGTTCTCCGTGGATCTGGATGACAGGTGGTGCGGTTAGCATCAGTTTAATCTCAGTAATTGGCCTGTTGGCGATGATCGCATGGCGCGGTTTGAGCTTCTTCTGGCCTTCTGAAGTGGTGCAGTTTGAGCTTGAAGGCTCAGTACCAAAGCAAACTGTGATCGGTGAAATCTACGATCGCGAACAAGTTGAAACAGCTCGTCTGCGTGCCGCAGGCTTTGAGCTTGCTGGCTACAACGACGAGTTTGTTGAGCGTTTATTGGTGAAAACCGGTAACCGTGAATACGTTGAATTGGATTTCCGTTGGATTTTAGGGACGGACATTCAAGCGAAATCAACGCCAGCTGACTTAGCGGTATTTGAACGCAGCAAAAACGGTAACTTTTACGGTTATGTGGTGCGCGTGATTGAAGACGGCAAGGAAGTGAGTGCGGATAAAGTCGCTCGCCTTGAGACTTTGGTTGAGCGTGCCGTTGAACTTAATGACAAAGCACTAGACCTACAAAACGGTGCCATTGGTGCAATCAACTACGAGCTTGAGCGTCTGCGCTTAAAAGAGCGTGCTTATGAGCTTGATAATGAGTTGACTGACGAACGTGTGGCAGAGCTGGCAGCGCGCCGTGCTGAGCTGCGTGATGAGTACAAAGTGCTTGAAAAAGAGCTGTTTGCATTCCGTGATGCTGCCAAGCGTGACCAAGTGGTGGTGCGCGATATGCGCGGCCAAGAAGTGACCTTACCGCTTTATCAAGTACTGGACTTTTGGTTCCCGAATGACATGGGCTTTTTTGCCAAGCTTGGTCATTACTTTGTGCAGCTAGGTAAATTTGTTTCTGACGATCCGCGTGAAGCAAACACCGAGGGTGGGGTGTTCCCAGCTATTTTCGGTACTGTGTTCATGGTGATGTTAATGGCTGTGATTGTGACGCCATTTGGCGTGATTGCCGCGATTTACTTACATGAGTATGCCGCTAAAAATGCCATCACTAAGATGATCCGCATCGCAGTAATTAACCTTGCAGGTGTACCATCCATCGTATACGGCGTATTTGGCTTAGGCTTTTTCGTCTACATGTTAGGTGGCACAATCGATGACCTCTTCTATCCAGAAGCGTCACCAAGCCCAACCTTTGGTACTCCCGGGGTGATATGGTCAGCATTGACCTTGGCAATTTTAACCTTGCCAGTGGTGATTGTATCGACCGAAGAAGGTTTATCACGTATTCCAAGCTCAGTGCGCCAAGGCTCATTAGCACTTGGTGCCACCAAAGCTGAAACCCTTTGGCGTATCATTATTCCAATGGCAAGCCCTGCAATCATGACCGGTCTTATCCTAGCGGTTGCACGTGCCGCCGGTGAGGTAGCGCCATTGATGTTGGTAGGTGTAGTGAAAATGGCACCTACATTGCCAGTGGACATGAACTTCCCGTTTGTACACTTAGACCGCAAGTTCATGCACTTAGGTTTCCATATTTATGATGTCGGCTTCCAAAGCCCGAACGTAGAAGCAGCGCGTCCTTTAGTGTATGCCACTGCCTTCTTACTCGTTGCCGTGATTGTGGCGTTAAACATCACTGCCATCGGCATCCGTAACCATTTACGTGAAAAGTTTAGAGCGCTTGAGCACTAATCCGCAGCAGAATTTGAGAAATAGGTATTAGATTTATGATTACAGTAGCACCTGAAGTGAATCAGTCGAACCTGGGCGAAAAGCTCGACCTCGCTAATTTGAGCCCGGAGCAAACGGCGCTGCAAATTAAAAACTTAGATTTATTCTACGGTGACAAGCAAGCCTTGTCTGATGTCAGCATGAATATCCCTAAAGGCCAAGTGACCGCGTTCATCGGGCCATCGGGTTGTGGTAAATCAACGCTTTTACGTTGTATCAACCGCATGAATGATCTTGTGGATACCTGCCGCATTGACGGTGAAATCTTGCTGCACGGTCAAAACATTTATGACAAAAACGTGGATGTTGCGGCTCTGCGCCGTAACGTAGGCATGGTATTCCAGCGTCCTAACCCGTTTCCTAAGTCAATTTATGAAAATGTGGTGTATGGCCTACGTCTTCAAGGCATCAAAGAAAAGCGTCATTTAGATGAAGTAGTTGAAAAGTCACTGCGTGGCGCTGCCCTTTGGGATGAAGTGAAAGACCGTTTACACGACAGTGCCTTTGGTTTGTCAGGTGGTCAGCAGCAACGTCTGGTGATTGCCCGCTCGATTGCCATTGAGCCAGAGGTATTACTGCTGGATGAGCCAACCTCAGCACTTGATCCAATCTCAACATTGGTCATTGAAGAACTTATCAATGACTTAAAAGAGAAGTTTACGGTTGTGATTGTAACCCACAACATGCAACAGGCTGCGCGTGTGTCGGATCAAACGGCGTTTATGTACATGGGTGAGTTGATTGAGTACGCAGATACCAACACCTTATTTACTACCCCAACCAAGAAGAAAACCGAAGACTACATCACTGGTCGATATGGTTAATTCTGCCGATTGCGCCACTTCCAAATGGCGCATAAGCTTACAGTAAGAGTATTTTAGGGGCGATTATGGAACACAACATCAACAAACACATTTCTGGTAAGTTTAACGAAGAGCTGGAAAACGTGCGTAACCATGTATTAAACATGGGTGGTTTAGTAGAACAGCAGCTTAATTCAGCGCTTGACGCAGTGCACGACAACGACGCTGAACTTGCACGTAAAGTGCAAGAAAACGACTACAAAGTGAATGCTTTGGAAGTCAGCATTGACGAAGAATGTACGCGTATTATTGCTAAGCGTCAGCCTGCGGCGAGCGACTTACGTTTAGTGGTGGCCATTGCAAAAACCATCGCGGATTTAGAGCGCATCGGTGATGAAGCTGAGCGCATCGCAAAAGTGGCTTTGGACTCGTTCACGAAAGACCAACAAGACTTGTTGGGTAACATTGATAACATGGGGCGTCATGTGTCGCGCATGTTACACGATGTGTTAGATGCATTTGCACGTATGGATGCGCAACGTGCTTTCGAAGTGCATAAAGAAGACCGCAAAGTTGACCGTGAATACGAAGCCATTACTCGTCAAATTATGACTTACATGATGGAAGATCCACGTTCGATCCCTAAAATTATGGACCTAGTTTGGTCAGTACGTTCACTTGAGCGTATCGGTGACCGTTGCCAAAATATCGCAGAATATGTAATTTATTTTGTAAAAGGCAAAGATATCCGTCATATTTCACAGGATGACATAGAGCAAAGCCTGTAATTGCTCGCTCTGTCTAAAAAGTGCGCTATTTTCATAGCGCATTTTTATGACAGAAATATGACAAAAAGTGAAAAATAATATGACAAAAGTGCTTTTTTTCTGCATGTAATACCTATCACTTTATGTTGGCTGTAGTAGAATAGCCCGCCCTGAAACAACAAATGAAAAGGGTCTACTATGCCTAACAATGCATTCTTAGGAGTATTTGCAAAATCTCCTATCAAGCCAATTGAAGACCACATTAAAAAAGTGCACGAAGCAAGTGCGCTACTGGTTCCTTTCTTTGGTCATGTATTCCAGGGCGAATGGGACAAAGCTAACGCAATTCGCACGCAAATCATTGATATCGAGCACCAAGCTGATGCAATGAAGCGTGAAATCCGTCTAGGATTACCGCGTGGTTTGTTCATGCCTGTCGAGCGTACTGATTTACTTGAGTTGGTTACGCAACAAGACAAAATTGCTAATAAAGCGAAAGACATTGCTGGTCAAATCGTCGGTCGTGAATTGGCATTCCCTTCTTCACTACAGAGTGATTTCATCGCTTATGTAGAGCGTTGTGTCGACGCAACTAAACAAGCAAGTAAAGCAATTAACGAAATGGATGAGCTATTGGAAACAGGTTTCCGTGGCCGTGAAGTTGAGCTAGTTGAAAAAATGCTTGAAACGCTGGATGCAATCGAAAAAGACACGGACGACATGCAAATTAATTTACGTGGTCAGCTACGTAAGCTAGAAACAGAGCTAAACCCAATTGATGTGATGTTTATGTACAACATCCTTGAGTGGGTTGGTGATCTAGCCGACATCGCTGAACGTGTAGGTTCTCGTCTAGAGCTAATGCTAGCTCGTTAATTACAATCGCTTAGATTTAAAGCAAAAAAGGGTTAAACCATGGATATCTTAACGTCCTATGGCATGATTTTGATCGTCGTAGCAGCCGTTGTTGGCTTCTTTATGGCTTACGGTATTGGTGCGAACGACGTCGCAAACGCAATGGGAACCTCTGTAGGTTCTAAAGCACTGACAATCAAACAAGCGATTCTTATCGCTATGGTGTTTGAATTTGCAGGTGCATACCTAGCGGGTGGTGAGGTTACCTCAACAATCCGTAAAGGTATTATTTCATCAACACCTTTCGTTGATGTTCCTGAATTACTCGTCTTAGGTATGATCTCCGCGCTATTTGCAGCGGGTACATGGCTACTAGTAGCGTCATTCCTAGGTTGGCCAGTATCAACTACTCACTCTATCATCGGTGCTATCGTTGGTTTCGCATTGGTTGCTGTAGGCGGCGAAGCGATTCAATGGGGCAAAGTAGGTGGTGTTGTAGGTAGCTGGATTGTAACGCCTGCGATTTCAGGTTTCATTGCATACCTTATCTTTATGAGTGCACAAAAACTCATCTTTGATACGGACGCGCCACTTAAAAATGCTAAGCGTTTTGTACCTATCTACATGGGTCTAGCTGGTTTTGTAATGTCACTTGTGACAATCAAAAAAGGCTTGAAGCACGTTGGTATTGAACTAGGTTCTACTGAAGGTTACCTACTATCAATCGCCATTGCCGTACTGGTTGCTATCATTGGTAAAGTTGCTATTGCACGTCTTAAAATCGACCCGAATGCAGACAAAGAAATGCAATTTAATAACGTTGAGAAAGTGTTCGCTATCTTAATGGTATTAACGGCATGTTGTATGGCATTTGCTCACGGTTCAAACGACGTAGCTAACGCGATTGGTCCATTAGCGGCTGTAGTAAGCATCGTTGAAAACGAAGGTGAAATCGTTAAGAAAGCATCACTTGTTTGGTGGATTCTACCGCTAGGTGGTCTTGGTATCGTTGTTGGTCTTGCTCACTTAGGTAAGAAAGTAATCAAAACGATTGGTGAAGGTATCACTCACTTAACACCAAGCCGTGGTTTTGCTGCTGAGCTTGCTGCTGCGTCAACGGTTGTTATCGCTTCAGGTGCGGGTCTTCCTATCTCAACCACACAAACACTAGTTGGTGCGGTATTAGGTGTAGGTATGGCACGTGGTATTGCAGCCCTTAATATGTCTGTAGTACGTAACATTGTTGTTTCTTGGGTAGTGACTTTACCTATCGGTGCGGCACTATCAATTGCGATTTTCTATTTGCTCCGCACAGCTTTTGGTGTATAACCTTAAGTAATAGAACGACTTTTAGCTTGAAAAGACCTCATTGCTTCGGCATTGGGGTCTTTTTATTTGGCTTTTTTAACGCTTTGAAAGTCGCTACACTGCACACATCTCAGCTGATAGGTGTGTTATGAATAACCTCCCAAGTATTAAACAACTGCAATATTTACTCGCAGTACACCAACATCAACACTTTGGTCGCGCAGCACAAGCCTGTTTTATTGGCCAGTCCACGTTAAGTAGCGCAATTCAAAACCTTGAAGAAACCTTAGGCTGCCAGCTGATAGAGCGGGAAAACCGCAGTTTAATGTTCACCAGCATAGGTGAAGATGTGGTGGCAAGGGCACGCAAAATCATTGACGACACCATGAGCTTAAAAGAGCTCACACAAAGCTTTAAAAACCCACTCAGTGGGCAACTGACGCTTGGGGTGATCCCAACCATTGCCAGCTTTATTGCCGCGCCTTTATACCGTTTTTGCCAAACGGCGTTCCCACAGCTTGAACTCATTTTAGTTGAAGACACCAGTGATAAGCTGGTCGATAAACTTGAAAAAGGCGCCATTGATATTGCGCTTCTCGCTTTACCTTTTGATGGCACGGATAAGTTTCATACTCAGCTCATTGCTAAAGACAGGTTTTCGTTAGTGCATCACAGTGACTACCCGATGCCAGACACCCTTGAAGATTACAACCTACTGCCACAGGCCAGTGTCTTCTTATTAGAACGAGAGCACTGTATGACAGGGCATGCATTGAGCGCCTGTAACCTAAACCGCGCTGATTGCATTAACCCGTTCGAAGCGACTAACTTACACACGCTTTTAAGCATGGTAGAAAACCGCTTAGGGGTGACCTTTTTACCGCAAATGGCACTCAATAGCGGCATTTTAAATGGCAAGAGCATGGTGGTGAGCCAGCAAGGGCAAGATGCTTATCGCGACATTGGTCTTTTATGGCGCAAAACCACAGGGCGAATCCATGACTTTAGGCTGTTCAGCCAAGAGGTGGGTGAGTTTATGAGCCAAATTTGTGCACAAAAAAAAGCGTCTGAATGACGCTTTTTTTATGGGGTCCTAGGCATGTGCATGGTGTGTTTTGCCATGCTGGGTAAAAACAACAAATACACCCATACTACTAAGTTAAAGTAGGGGAGAGCACCTAAAACAGTACATACACCCACTGGGTAGCCTTTCTTTTTAGCGTTGTAATAACACGCATACATGATGACTAAATTGGCGACTAAGGCCAATGAGATTAAACCTGTCATAATTGCTTAACTCCGTTGTTGTTGTACTTCGAAGTGCGGGGCTAACGTGTCAGGGTCCGTGAAATTATCGTGCGCTTCCCTAACCCCATCCTGAGGTATTTATACCTGCTTCCTGCAGCGTCTTTTGAGTATAGCAAGGCACTTAATTTACGCAGTTTTAATTCGCGCTTTTTCCAAGTGCTGTATTTAGCATGCTGATTTATATGGTGTTATTTTTAAAATGAGGCTGTGTAAAATGATTTTAAGCGGCGTTTTTTACTCAGCGTAAAGTATGGCTTTAGCTAACAATGACGGGCGTTAAAGCTTGATCTCTTGGGCGCCAAATTTTAGACTTGGCGCGATTTTATTTTGACGAGTGTAGCATGCGCGTAGCTGATTTTAGTTTTGACTTACCCGATGAATTAATCGCCCGTTTCCCGAAAAAAGACCGCACGAGCAGCCGGCTTTTAAAATTACACGGGCCAACAGGCGAAATGAGTCATCACCAGTTTTCTGACATCTTAGATTTTGTGACCGAGAAAGACTTATTGGTGTTTAACAATACTAAGGTGATCCCAGCGCGTATGTTTGGTCAAAAGGCCAGTGGCGGTAAAGTGGAAGTCTTGGTCGAGCGCGTTACGGGTGAGCGTACTGTGCTTGCTCATGTGCGTGCTAACAAGTCGCCAAAGCCTGGTAATGAGTTAGTGCTTGAAGGTAAAGCCACTGCCGTGATGCTTGGTCGTCAAGGTGAGCTGTTTGAGCTTGAATTCCAAGGTGAGCAAAACGTATTGACGATTTTAGAAGAAATCGGCCATATGCCTTTGCCGCCATACATCGACCGCCCAGACGATGAAGCGGACCGTGAACGCTACCAAACTGTGTATGGTGAAAAGCCCGGTGCCGTAGCAGCGCCAACCGCAGGACTGCATTTTGATGATGCCTTAATGGCGGCATTAAAAGACAAAGGCGTGGAAATGGCGTTTGTGACCTTGCACGTCGGCGCTGGTACTTTCCAGCCAGTGCGCGTAGATGATGTCAATGAACACGTGATGCACTCAGAGTACATTGAAGTGCCTGATGACGTGGTTGCGCAAGTGGTTAAAACAAAAGCCCGAGGCGGACGTGTGATTGCCATAGGCACTACGTCTGTGCGTTCACTTGAGTCAGCTGCTAAAGCACATGGCGGCGAACTTGCCCCATTTTATGGCGACACCGACATCTTTATTTACCCAGGTTATGAGTTTGCCGTGGTGGATGCCATGGTGACTAATTTCCATTTACCAGAGTCGACCTTGATCATGCTAGTCAGCGCGTTTGCTGGGCAGCAAAACATCATGCAGGCTTATGATGTGGCCATTAAAGAGCGTTATCGCTTTTTCTCCTATGGCGACGCCATGTTCTTGGAAAAACAATAAAAACAGCTTCGGCTGTTTTTTTGTGCTTGTAAGTTGGTTTTTTTGCCCCATATCTAATTGCGTTAACGCGGATTTAACGTGTTTCGCTCACGCATGATTCATAGTCAAAGCACAGTAAAAAGTGTACACTCATGGGTTAAATTTGGTGGGCTAAGTGCCCAACCTGTTGCAACAGTTGGACTGTTTTTCCGACCCTGAGGATGTTATGAAATTTGAATTAGACTGCAGCGATGGCAAAGCCCGTCGTGGTCGCTTAATCTTCGAGCGTGGCGTAGTTGAAACGCCAGCCTTTATGCCAGTAGGTACGTACGGTACCGTAAAAGGCATGACACCTGACGAACTCAAAGACACAGGTGCTCATATTTGTTTAGGTAACACCTTCCACCTCATGCTGCGCCCTGGTACTGAAATCATCAAGCAGCATGGCGACCTTCATGATTTTATGAACTGGGATAAGCCAATTTTAACGGACTCAGGTGGCTTCCAAGTTTTCTCTTTGGGTGATTTACGCAAAATTACTGAAGAAGGCGTGATGTTCCGCTCACCGGTTAATGGTGAAAAAATCATGCTTTCGCCAGAAAAAGCCATGCAAGTACAGCGTGATCTTGGTTCAGACATCGTCATGATTTTTGACGAATGTACGCCGTACCCTGCCACTGAAAAACAAGCGAAAGATTCAATGGAGCTATCACTTCGTTGGGCAAAGCGTTCGAAAGAAGCCCATGGTGATAACCCATCTGCCTTGTTTGGTATTATCCAAGGCGGTATGTACCCTGAGTTACGTGCGCAATCTCAAGCGGGCCTTGAAGAGATTGACTTTGATGGTTATGCGCTCGGTGGTTTGTCTGTGGGTGAACCAAAAGAAGACATGATCAACATCCTTGATCACTGCGCTTACAAAATGCCAGAGCAAAAACCGCGCTACCTAATGGGCGTAGGTAAGCCAGAAGACATCGTTGAAGCCGTACGTCGTGGCATTGATATGTTCGATTGCGTGATGCCAACCCGTAATGCCCGTAATGGTCACTTATTTGTGACAGACGGCGTGGTTAAAATCCGTAACGCTTCACACAAAACAGACACCGCACCTTTAGATGCAGAGTGTGATTGCCACACCTGTAAAAATTACTCGCGTGCCTATTTACATCACTTAGATAAGTGTAATGAAATTTTGGGCGCACGCCTTAATACCATCCATAACTTGCGTTATTACCAACGCCTGATGGAAGGACTGCGTGATGCCATCAGCAAAGGTGAACTTGATGCCTTTGTTGCCGATTTTTATGCTCGTCGCGGGTTACCCGTGCCGGAACTAAAAGATACAGAAAACAAATAATTAAATAAGTTAAGGGGAACCTTTATGTTTATTGCTAATGCACATGCAGCGCCAGGTGCTGCTCCAGCCGGTGGTGGTTTTGAAATGCTGATCATGCTGGCGATTTTTGGTTTGGTGTTTTACTTCTTGATTTACCGCCCGCAAGCTAAGCGTGTTAAAGAGCACAAAGCGCTGATGGGTGCCCTTGCTAAAGGGGATGAAATCCTCACTCAAGGTGGCTTAGTAGGTAAAATTGCTAAGGTGTCTGACGACAAAGACTTTGTAGTGGTTGCACTGAATGACCAAACACAAGTTACTGTTCAAAAGTCAGCCGTTTCTGCGGTATTGCCAAAAGGCACAATGAAGTCACTGTAATCACAGTAAAAGGATGTCCTCGTGTTAAACAAGTATCCCTTATGGAAATACTTGCTGGTGGTGTTCGTGTTAGCAATGGGATTGCTTTACGCGGCACCAAACTTGTACGGTCACGACCCGGCCGTACAAGTCTCAGGTGCTAAAGGCGCTAGTGTGGATTTAGCCGTACTTGATAAAGTAAACGGCTACCTCAATGACCAGCAAGACAGTATCAAGGCAGCAAGCCTTGAAGACGGTCAAATTCTAATTCGTTTTAAAAACGTTGAAGCTCAATTAAAAGCGCAAGATACCCTCAGAGGCAAGCTCTCTGATGATTACATCTCAGCGATTAACATGGCTCCTGCAACCCCTGAGTGGCTTAAAAGCTTAGGCGGTTCACCGATGAAGCTCGGCTTAGACTTAAGTGGTGGTGTGCACTTCACAATGGAAGTGGACATGGTGACTGCGGTTAACAACGCTCTTGAGCAAATGGAAGCGGACTTTAAAAGCGACCTACGTGAAGAAAAACTGCGTTATCGCAGCATTCGTCGTGTTGCTGGCACAGACACCATTCAAGTAGTGATGCGTGATGAGCAAGGTAAAGACGATGCTGAGCGTTTTTTAAAGCGTCGCTACCCAGGTTATGTACTGGTTGATGATCGTACAAACGACAATGGCTTTATTGCTTCTTTAAGCGACATCAAGCTAAAAGAAATTCGTGATTACGCCATCAAGCAAAACGAAACCATCATTCGTAACCGTATCAACCAAATTGGTGTGGCAGAGCCGAACGTACAGCGTCAAGGTGCTGAGCGTATTATTGTGCAATTACCGGGTATTCAAGACACCGCGCGTGCTAAAGAAATCTTAGGTGCAACGGCAACACTTGAGTTCCGCGAAGTAGATGCTAACGCTGATGTGCGTGACGCTATGGCAGGGCGTGTACCGCCAGGCTCTGAAGTCATGATGCACCGCGAAGGCTACCCTGTGCTACTTAAAAAGCGCGTGGTGCTAGAAGGTTCACACATTACCGGTGCACAATCGGGTGTGGATGAATACCAGCGTCCTCAAGTTAACATTCAATTAGACAGCAAAGGCGGCAACAAAATGTCGGCTTTCTCAAAGCGAGCCGTTGGCAAGAGCATGGCGACAGTATTCATTGAATACAAGCCATCTGGCAAAGTGGATGAAAACGGTAAAGCACTTCCGCCTATCAAGGTAGAAGAAGTGATTAACGTTGCACGTATTAACACGCGTCTAGGCCGAGCATTCCGTATCACCGGGATTGATAACCCAGCAGAAGCGCACAACTTAAGCTTACTACTGCGTGCCGGTGCCCTGGTCGCGCCAATCCAAATTGTGGAAGAGCGCACCGTAGGTCCAAGCCTAGGTCAAGAAAACATTGAAAGTGGCTTCACTGCGGTGATCTTAGGTTTTGCTTTTGTACTTTGCTTCATGCTGATGTACTACAAAGGCTTTGGTGTGGTTGCCAACATAGCACTTGCTGCCAACTTAGTCTTAATTGTAGGTGTGATGTCGCTTATCCCTGGTGCGGCGCTGACCTTGCCAGGTATTGCCGGTATCGTATTAACGGTTGGTATGGCGGTGGATGCGAACGTACTTATCTTTGAGCGTATTCGTGAAGAGCTAAATGACGGTCGTAGCCCGCAGCAAGCGATTCACCACGGTTATGACAGTGCCTTTAGCACCATCTTTGATGCCAACATCACTACCTTGATTGCAGCAGTGATCTTATTTGCAGTGGGCACAGGCCCGATTGCAGGTTTTGCTGTAACGTTAGCGATTGGTATTTTAACCTCGATGTTCACTGCCATCATTGGTACACGTGCGGTTATTAACGCCATTGTTGGCGGCCGTCGTATTGAACGCTTGTCAATTTAGGAGCACGCCATGCAAATTTTAAAATTAAAAGGCACCTTGGCATTTATGTCGCTCCGCAAGCCAGCAATGATCTTGTCATTATTGCTGATCTTGGTTGGGGTTGGCTCTATGTTCACCCGTGGTATTAACTTTGGTCTTGATTTTACCGGTGGTACTGCGGTTGAGGTTGGTTTTTCACAAGCTGCTGACCTTAACAAAGTACGTGAAGTACTGGCCGCTAACGGCTTTGCTGATGCGTCAGTACAGCTGTTTGGCTCAAGCCAAGATGTACTGATTCGCCTAGCACCGCGTGGTGCTGACGTAAAAGCTGAAACCATAGGCAACCAAGTCATGGATGCCATGGCAGCGGTGGATGAGTCAGCGGTCATGCGCCGTATTGAGTTTGTTGGTCCAAGTGTCGGTGAAGACTTAAAAGAGCAGGGTGGCCTTGCCATGTTAACTGCACTTTTATGTATCTTGCTCTATGTTGCACTGCGCTTTGAGTGGCGTTTCGCACTTGGTGCGGTGGCAGCACTTGCACACGACGTACTGCTTACAGTGGGCTTATTCTCTTTGCTGGGCTTAGAGTTTGACTTAACCGTACTTGCGGCAATTTTGGCGGTAATTGGTTATTCACTCAATGACACCATTGTAGTATCTGACCGTATCCGTGAGAACTTCAGAAAAATCCGCATCGATGACACCATAGAGATCATAAACATCTCATTGACGCAAACACTGAACCGTACCTTAGTGACATCAATCACAACGATTTTGGTATTGGTGGCATTGTTTGTGTGGGGTGGTCAAATCATTCATGGTTTTGCTACCGCATTACTATTTGGTGTGTTCATCGGTACTTACTCGTCAGTATACGTAGCAAGCTCAGTAGCGGTTATGTTAGGCGTAAGCAAAGAAGACTTAATCCCAGTAGAAGTAGAAAAGGAAGGCGCAGATTTAGACGCCATGCCTTAACCACTTCCTCTGTGTTAAAAAAAGCCACGCATCGCGTGGCTTTTTTATTGCTTTCTCAATCTTCTTTGCGATAATGAGAATCGTTATCAATAAAAGATCAAGAGGGACGTATGCGCCAAATTTTAACCTTTGCGGGTGTTAGCATGTTAGCCATAGCTTTAACTGGCTGTGGCAGTGAAGAGCAATCAAGCAAAGCGGATACCCAAGTAAAAGCCCCAACGGCGTTGGCAAGTTATCAAGCTCAAGCGCAGGATTTATTAACCAATATTCGCGCACAGCAAGCCGATGGTGACATTGCCTCTGAGGCCGCGCAATTAGTGGCAACGTCAACCACCTTGATTGATCAGTTTATTACTAAGTACCCGCATTGCAGCGAGTATTTAAATGCAGTGAAAGCAGCAGCTGAGATGATCCCTAACTTAGCACTCGACGTCATTGAGACTGATTACCATGCTGATGGTGCTTTACCTAAGTTCTCTGATCCAAATTGTTATCACGCAAAGGATTTATTGGTTCACCCTGCTACAGTACAGGCAATGGCAAATCAGGGGATTAATACTGATGAATTACGCGAATCAGCCGCGGCAGAAATAGTGGAAGTGATTGCTCATTTTGGCCAAGTTGAGCAGGCGCTAGCAAAGCAGTAATGACAAAGATTACAGCAACAAAAAACGCGGCATTAAGCCGCGTTTTTTGAGTCACCTTGAGCTTAGCTCAATAAAGACTCAGTTAAAGAAGGGCGAATTTCTTTTACCATTTTTTGTGCAAGCTTAGGTGCTGCACATAAAATGTTGCCACTCTTATCAAAGTTATTGCCACCGTTAAGGTCCATCACAATACCACCGGCTTCTTTAACCAGTAATTGACCTGCTGCGGTATCCCAAGGCTTTAAGCCAATTTCAAAAAAGCCATCTACACGGCCTGCTGCAACGTAAGCAAGATCAAGGGCTGCTGAACCGCCACGGCGAATATCGGCAGTGTGTACAAAGAGTGCTTTGAAAGCATCAAAGTAGGCATCCATGTGGTGCTTTTGCTTGAACGGGAAACCCGTTGCAAGCACAGTGCCTGCGATATCAACGGCGTTATTAACGCGAATACGCTTAGAGTTTAACTGTGCGCCTTGGCCGCGAGATGCAGTAAATAATTCGCCACGGATTGGATCGTAAACAACCGCTTGGTCTAAACGACCTTTTACTTTAAGTGCGATTGAAATGGCATAATGAGGAATGCCTTTGATGAAGTTTGTCGTGCCATCGAGTGGATCGATGATCCAAAGGTAGTCAGCTTCTTCACCCGTTACGTCACCAAGCTCTTCACCCACAATGCTGTGCTTAGGGTAAGACTTTAAAATGGTGTCACGAATAACTTGTTCGGCTTCTTTGTCGATGTTTGTAACTATGTCGTTACTGCCTTTTTGCAGTACATCAACTTTTTCCATGTCCTCGCTAGCGCGAAGAATCACTTTTGCTGCATTACGCGCAGCACGAACCGCAATGTTTAACATTGGATGCATGACAATACCTTTGGTTGTAAAAGAACAATTCTATTTGAGCCGGCGTATTCTAGCGATAATTGCGCCAATGTAAACCATTACCTTTGATTGATTTTCACTCAATTTGGTGTGGTTAATCCAAGTGTGTGATTTTTAATCACTTTAATTCTTAGTGCCAAGCATATCAGGGGCTTTAAAAGCTGTGTTAAAATAAGGCAATGCTGTTTTGAACCCTGAAATTATCTATGTCTGAACAAACACCTTTATTAAACCAAGTGCGTATTGTGCTTGTGAATACCTCGCACACTGGCAACATCGGCTCGGCTGCTCGTGCGATGAAAACCATGGGCTTATCGGACCTTGTCTTAGTTGACCCAGTAAACCCAATTGACAGCCATGCCTCTGCATTAGCTGCGGGCGCAACGGACATTCTAGGTAACTGTCGCACTGTGGCCACGTTAGAAGAAGCCATCAGTGACTGCCAGCTCGTGATTGGTACATCAGCGCGCTCTCGCACCTTGAGCTGGCCTATGGTTGAGCCACGAGAGTGTGGTCAAAAGCTGATTAGTGAAGCGAAAAACGCCCCGGTTGCATTGGTATTTGGCCGCGAAAATAGCGGATTAACCAATGAAGAATTGCAACAATGTAATTTTCACGTGTGTATTCCCGCTAACCCTGAATACAGCTCATTAAATTTAGCGATGGCTGTGATGACCTTAAGCTACGAAGTGCGCATGGCATTTTTAGAGTCGCAAGCTGCCCCTCAGGTTGAGGAAGATGACACGGCATACCCATCAGGCGAGCAAATGGGGCTTTTTTATGAGCACTTAGAGCGTACCCTCGATGAAACCGGCTTCATCATCAAAAAGCACCCAGGCCAAGTGATGACAAAGCTCAAGCGTTTGTTTAACCGCGCTCGCCCAGAAGAGCAAGAGCTTAATATTTTGCGTGGTATGTTGTCTTCAATTAACAAAGTTGTAAAACGCCGCGACGCGTTAGAAAACAAAGACTAACCCTCACCGCTTAATACTTGACTAATTTACTCAGGTAATTAAAATAATACTTGAGTAAATTAGTCGGATATCTTTTTGAGCGGGATCCTCTGCTAATACTTGACTATCTTAGTCAGGTAATTACAATTCACGCTCTTAAATTTACGAAGATCCCGATCTGTAACGGCAGCCAAGGTTATTTTAACTAGTAACTACGCGCTGTTCAGCGAGAAAGGAGCCCCCATGAAACTGACTTCAAAAGGCAGATATGCTGTGACCGCCATGCTCGATGTGGCGCTGCATGTTGATGTGGGCCCTGTGTCTTTAGCGGATATTTCAGAACGCCAAGAAATTTCGCTTTCTTATTTAGAACAATTATTCGCTCGCCTACGTAAACAAGGGCTAGTGACTTCAGTACGCGGCCCCGGCGGTGGTTACTTACTTGGTAAGGCAGCTAACGTGATTTCAGTGGGCGACGTCATCGTGGCGGTAGACGAATCAGTGGATGCCACGCGCTGCCATGGTAAAGGTGGCTGCCAAAGTGGGGTGCGCTGTTTAACGCACACACTGTGGTCAGATTTAAGCGTTCGTATTGAAGAATTTTTACATAGCATCAGCCTGGCTGAGTTGGTCGAAAAATCCGACGTTCAGCAAGTGGCTGCGCGCCAAGATCAATCTTTGAATAATGCACTAAAACAGCTGGAAAACATTGACGTCAGCTGTCAGTTGTAAGTTTCAGTAGCGGAGACATAAATGAAGTTACCAATCTATCTCGATTACGCAGCAACCACGCCGGTCGACCCGCGTGTTGCAGAAGAAATGATGCAGTGCCTAACTATGGATGGCAATTTTGGTAACCCAGCATCACGCTCTCACCGTTTTGGCTGGCAAGCCGAAGAAGCGGTGGATCAAGCGCGTCATGATATCGCTGATCTGATCAACGCGGATCCGCGTGAGATCGTATTTACATCAGGCGCCACTGAATCAAACAACCTTGCCATTAAAGGTGCAGCTAACTTCAACAAGAAAAAAGGCAAGCACATCATCACAGTGCGCACTGAGCACAAAGCCGTACTTGATACGTGCCGTGAGTTAGAGCGTGTTGGTTTTGAGGTCACTTACATGGACGTTGAAGAAAACGGCCTACTTGACCTTAAAAAGCTTGAAGCTGCTATGCGCGATGACACAGTCCTTGTGAGTGTGATGCACGTAAACAATGAACTAGGTGTGATTCAAGACATCGCCACCATTGGTGAAATGTGCCGCGAACGTAAAATCATGTTCCACGTTGATGCAGCGCAGAGTGCAGGCAAAGTTCAAATCGACTTACAAAACTTAAAAGTTGATTTCATGTCTTTCTCTGCTCACAAAGTATATGGCCCGAAAGGCATTGGCGCTTTATATGTTCGCCGTAAGCCACGTGCACGTTTAGAAGCACAAATGCACGGCGGTGGTCATGAGCGTGGTATGCGTTCAGGCACACTAGCTACTCACCAATTAGTTGGTATGGGTGCGGCATTTAGAATCGCTAAAGAAGATTTCGAAAAAGACCATGCACACATCAGCGCACTTCGTAAGCGTCTGATTGATGGCATCATGGCTGATATGGACGAAGTTTACTTCAATGGTGAACCAAGTCACTCAGTTCCAGGCATTGTCAACATCAGCTTCAACTTTGTTGAAGGTGAGTCACTGCTCATGGCAGTTAAAGACATCGCGGTATCGTCAGGTTCAGCATGTACATCAGCTAGCCTTGAGCCGTCATACGTATTACGTGCGCTTGGTCGTAACGACGAATTAGCACACAGCTCAATCCGCTTCAGTATTGGCCGTTTCACGACCGAAGAAGAGATTGATTACACCGCAAACCTAATTAAAGACTCAATTGGTCGTTTACGTGAAATGTCACCGCTTTGGGAAATGTTCAAAGAAGGCATTAATTTAGACACCGTTGAGTGGGCGCACCACTAAGCGTGGCCCCAAACTAGCAAGTATTGAGGTATTAACCATGGCATACAGTGATAAAGTAATCGACCACGTGGAAAACCCACGTAACGTAGGTACGCTTGATAAAAACGACCCATCTGTTGCAACCGGTATGGTAGGTGCACCAGCGTGTGGTGACGTAATGAAGCTACAAATCAAAGTGTCTGAGCAAGGCGTGATTGAAGACGCAAAGTTCAAAACATACGGTTGTGGTAGTGCAATTGCATCGTCTTCACTCGTAACTGAGTGGGTAAAAGGCAAAACCTTAGATCAAGCTGCTGAAATCAAAAACACTGACATCAGCGCTGAGTTAGAGCTACCGCCAGTTAAGATCCACTGCTCAATCCTGGCAGAAGATGCCATCCAAGCAGCGATCGCTGATTACAAAGCCAAGCAAGCTAAATAGGGTATCGCATGGCCATTACTATGACCGACGCGGCAGCACAGCGCGTCAGCGACTTTTTATCAAACCGTGGCAAAGGCATTGGCTTGCGTGTGGGTATTAAAACCACAGGCTGTTCAGGTCTTGCGTACGTTCTTGAGTTCGTAGATGAAGTTCAAGAAGGTGACGAAGTGTTTGAGGAAAAGGGCGTTTCGCTTATCGTTGACGGAAAAAGCTTGGTCTACATTGACGGCACAGAGCTTGATTTTGTTAAAGAAGGCCTCAACGAAGGCTTTAAGTTTAACAACCCGAATCAAGCTGGTGAATGTGGTTGTGGCGAGAGCTTTACCGTATAAACACTCAGTGTTTGGAATTTTCTGTTAAGCCCTGCGATTCGTGGGGCTTCGCATTTTAAGGGTTTGAACAATGCGTTACTTTGAACTGTTCTCTTTGCCTGTGCAGTACAGCGTGGACTTAGCGCAACTAAACCAGCGTTATTTAGAACTACAAAAAGCAGTCCACCCGGACAAACATGCCGGCGGCAGTGAGCGCGAACGCTTATTGGCAGTGCAAAAAACCGCAGAAATCAACGATGCCTTGCAAGTACTTAAGCACCCATTAAAGCGTGCTGAATACATGCTAGCAGAGCGCGGTATGGACATTCGTGCCGAGCAACAAACGTTGCAAGATCCTGCGTTTTTAATGCAACAAATGATGCTGCGAGAAGCGCTTGAAGAAATAAGCGATGCACCCGATGTGGACGCAGCCATTGCTGATTTTGAAGCGCAAGTAGCACAGCTTGCCAACACCCTTAACGCAGAATTAGTCGCAGTCATCGACCTAGATGACCAAGCAAGCCTAACGCAAGCGGCAGACACGGTGCGTAAGTTAAAGTTTGTTTTTAAACTTAAAGATGAACTTGCACGCATTGAAGATGAATTATTTGACGAATAGGTCACACAAGCAACACGATTATGGCATTACTGCAAATCGCTGAGCCGGGGCAAAGCGCGGCACCTCATGAACACAAACTTGCTATCGGTATCGACTTAGGTACTACCAACTCTTTAGTTGCCACAGTACAAAGTGGGCAAGCGCGTACGCTTGCTGATGAGTTAGGTAATGTAATGTTGCCATCTGTGGTGCATTACCAAGAAAACGCTGTGGAAGTGGGCATTAACGCTAAAAATAATGCCGCTCAAGATGCTGAAAACACCTTAGTATCAGTAAAACGCTTTTTAGGTAAAACCCAAGCTGAAATCCTAAACAGCTATGGTGCGCTACCTTATGACTTTGTTGAGCACGATGGCAGCTTGGCGATTGCGACACGTCAAGGCCCTAAAAACCCCATCGAAGTGTCCAGTGACATTCTTTCTGTACTGCGTGAGCGTGCAGAAAAGAGCTTTGGCGGCGAGCAAATTACTGGCGCTGTGATCACAGTGCCGGCGTATTTTGATGATGCGCAGCGCCAAGGCACGAAAGAGGCTGCCAAATTAGCAGGCCTTAACGTGATGCGTTTACTCAATGAACCAACAGCTGCGGCTGTTGCCTACGGGTTAGACTCAGGTCAAGAAGGCGTTATTGCGGTTTATGACTTAGGTGGTGGTACTTTTGATATTTCAATTTTACGCCTGAATAAAGGGGTGTTTGAAGTATTAGCCACAGGCGGTGACTCAAGCCTAGGTGGTGATGACTTTGATGCCTTACTTATCACACACTTTAAGACTGAGCTTGGTTTAACTGAGCTAACGCGTGCCCAAATGCGCTTATTTGCGGATAAAGCCCGAGCGTGTAAAGAAGCGCTAAGCAGCTATGAAAAAGTGAATGTGACTTTGCCAATCAATGAGCAAACCCACACAGTCACAGTAACCCGAGCAGCATTCTATACTTTGGCTGAAGCCCTTGTTAAAAAGACGCTCAGAGCATGTCGCCGCGCATTAAAAGACGCTGGCGTAGAAAAAGACGAGGTGCTTGAAGTGGTGATGGTAGGTGGCTCAACCCGCATGCCAATGATCCGTGAAGCTGCCGCCGAATTTTTTGCCAAAGAGCCACTGACGTCAATCGACCCAGATCAGGTTGTTGCCATAGGTGCAGCGATTCAAGCAGACATCTTAGTAGGCAATAAGCCAGATTCAGAAATGCTGCTTTTAGATGTATTGCCGCTATCTCTCGGCCTTGAAACCATGGGTGGTTTGGTGGAAAAGATCATTCCACGTAACACCACGATTCCGGTTGCAAGAGCGCAAGAATTTACCACCTTTAAAGATGGCCAAACTGCCATGAGTTTGCATGTGCTACAAGGTGAGCGTGAACTCGTCGATGATTGCCGCAGCCTAGCTAAATTCAGCTTAAAAGGGATCCCACCAATGGCGGCAGGCGCCGCGCACATTCGCGTGACTTTTAACGTGGATGCGGATGGCCTACTGAGTGTGACCGCGATGGAAAAGTCCACCGGTGTGCAAGCAGAGATTCAAGTTAAGCCGTCTTTTGGTTTATCAGACGACCAAGTTGCCAATATGCTTAAAGAGTCCATGAGCAACGCCAAAGAAGACATGCAAGCACGCATGCTCAAAGAGCAGCAAGTGGAAGCAAAACGTGTGTTAGAAGCACTGCAAGCCTCTTTAGCAAGCGATGGTCATTTATTATCAGATGCAGAGCGCAGTGAGCTTGAAACAGCCATTTTTGCGCTCGTTGATACGGCAAATTCTGCCACCACGCCTGATCCTATCAAAGCAGCAATTGATGCTGTGGACAAGGCCAGCAGTGAGTTTGCATCGCGCCGTATGGACGCATCAATCAAAAAGGCCCTCACTGGCCAATCAATCGATAAGGTGTAAGAGGAATTACCTATGCCACAAATTATTTTTTTACCCCATGAAGAACTGTGCCCAGAAGGCGCTGCGATTGAAGCGCCAAAAGGCGAAACAGTGCTCGATGTTGCCTTAAAAAATGGTATTTCTATTCCTCATGCATGTGAAAAGTCGTGTGCTTGTACTACGTGCCATGTGGTGATCCGTGAAGGCTTTGATTCACTGGATGAAAGCGATGAGCTAGAAGACGACATGCTAGATAAAGCCTGGGGGCTTGAAGCGGAATCGCGCTTAGGTTGCCAAGCGGTGATCAAAGACGAAGACTTAGTCGTTGAAATACCTAAATACAACCTCAACATAGTTAACGAAGAACACTAAAGAAAAGCCGCGGATATCGCGGCTTTTTGTTATTTCTTTTGCTGCAGGAGGCTGCCATGACAGACGCTTTGCTTTACCAACACAGTGTGATTAATAACCGCGCTTACGCCACAGATGCCTTATTCAGTGTTAACACCCCTTTTGATGACACTGAGTTAACCACAGTATCTGCTGTCGATAACAAAGGCATAGAAGAGGCCATTTTGAGTGCTGAAGCAGCCTTTACAGAATTAAGCACCATGACCGCAGAAAAACGCAGTCAATTACTCATGGCCTGGTACGACAAAGTCATGGCAAACCAAGAAGCCCTGGCCAAGCTGCTCACTAAAGAGCAAGGCAAAGCCATCAAAGAAGCACGCGCAGAAGTCGCTTATGGCGCTGGGTTTATCAAGCTGTATGCCGAAGAGGCAACCCGTTGTCATGGTAAGGTGTTGGTCAGTAATAATCCCGCACACCGAATCGAAACCCAATATCAGGGTGTGGGGGTTGTCGCTGGTATTACGCCGTGGAACTTCCCAGTGGCGATGATCACCCGAAAAGTTGCTCCAGCTATTGCAGCTGGGTGTAGTTTTATTTTAAAGCCCTCTGAACTCACACCGCTTTGCGCAATCGCATTGGCACATTTAGCCGTGCAAGCTGGCTTTCCAAAAGGGGCGTTTAATGTACTTGTGAGCGACGATGCCAAAGCTGTTGGGAAAGTACTCACGCAAGACGCCAGAATACGAAAATTCACCTTTACCGGCTCCACTCAAGTAGGCAGTACCTTGTTAGCGCAATGCGCTAGCACCATTAAACGCACCAGTATGGAGCTGGGTGGTAATGCGCCTTTTATCATTTTTGAAAGTGCTAATTTAACTAAAGCGGTCGCAGGGCTAATGGCAGGCAAGTTCCGTAATGCCGGGCAAACCTGTGTGGCAATTAACCGTGTGTTGGTGGCTAAGTCCCGCTTGGATGAGTTACTTGAATTATTAATACCTAAAGTCCAAGCGCTCACCCTTGGCAATGGGCTAGATGACAGTACAGACATTGGCCCGTTGATTTCCGTTAAAGCCAAAGAAAAGGTCACTCAACTGGTGGACGATGCGCTACAAAAGGGCGCAAAAGTACAGTACCAAGGGGATGAACTTGGCGGCCAGTTTATGGCGCCTATGGTATTAACTGGGATTACTCCTGAAATGGAAATTTACCATCAAGAAGTGTTTGGCCCTATAGTGGCAATCAGTACTTTTGATGATGAGAGCGAGGCGCTCACCGCTGCAAACCAAGTGCCTTATGGACTTGCTAGTTATTTTTATAGCGAGTCTCTTTCGCAAATTATGCGAGTAAGCCAAGCGCTTGACTATGGCATGGTCGGCATTAACGAGGGAGTGATTTCTAACCCTATTGCGCCATTTGGTGGGGTAAAACAATCAGGCCTTGGCCGAGAAGGCAGTGCCGCAGGGCTTTACGAATATTTAGAAGAAAAATACCTTTGCTTTAACATTGAATAAAATGCAGCATGGCAAAAAATAAAAACGTATTAATTGAACGTGTTAGATAAAAACGAACAGGCACTTTTATGTGCAGCCTATGGGCTGACGCAAGTTGAGATTTCCGCTTTAGGCGAAGGCCACATCAATGGCACCTATTTAGTACAAAGTGCTAAAGGGCGCTTTGTACTGCAAAAGCTCAATACCCAAGTATTTAAAAAGCCGAACGTTTTAGCGGCAAATGCGGCGGTGGTTGAGCGCCACTTCACTCAACAAGTGGCACTTGGTGAGTACCCTTTGGCGGTGTGTAAGCATGTTAAAAACCATGAAGGTGAGTACTTCACTGAGCTTGGCTCAGGTTGCTACCGGTTACTAGCCTACATCGAAAACAACGACAGTTTTACCGCTCTACCATCACTTGACCATGCTTGGCAATATGGTTTTGGCATAGGGTGCTTTAATCAGGCGTTATGGCAATTAAACCCGGCTGACATCACCCCAAGTATTCCAAACTTTCATCATTTACCGTTACGGGTAGCACAGCTAGAAAGCGCGTTTTCGCTTTGCAATAAGAGTGAGCGAAAAGCGCAAAGCCTCACTTTGTATGAGGCGCTAATGTCATGCTCTGAAATAAACGATTGGCAAGAGCTTACAAATGCGTTGCCCACACGCATTATTCATGCGGATACTAAGCTTAGCAACGTGCTTTTTAAAAAAGCACAGCCAGATGTGCTCGCCGTGATAGATTTAGATACCATCATGCCCGGCTTTGCTTTTGTGGACTACGCAGACATGATCCGCTCTGCGGCAATCTCTCATCCAGAAGACAGCAAACACACCCCGCATATTGATATTGAGGCCTTTAGTGCCATCACTAGTGGTTACTTAACGCCTTTAAAAGCCCATTTAAGTGATGATGAACTGCTTAGCTTAAGCCATGGGTTAACGATTTTACCGCTCATGCTCGCAATGCGCTTTTTAGCTGATTACCTTAATGGCGATACTTACTTTAAAACCCATTTTGCTGAACACAACTTAGTGCGCGCGCAAAATCAGTATGCCGTGTACCTGGCTTTTCAAGCAGTTAAAAGCACGCTTAAACCCATTATTTGGCAAGCTGCAGGGCGTTCTATAACTTAAGTGGTGACAAAAGTGTCACAATGCAGAGATACACTCACTCTGGAAATACACGTTTTGCATAATAATGGCGCAAATATTCAGCAATTTTGATGTATTTTTTGCGTCAAAAGGCGTATAATCCGCGCCCTTATAAAAATTTATCTACATTGATTGTTTATTGGAGCATAAAGATGGCTTTAGAGCGTACTTTCTCAATCGTAAAACCTGACGCAGTAGCAAAAAACCACATCGGTGCAATCTACAACCGTTTTGAGTCTGCAGGTCTTAAAATCGTTGCATCAAAAATGGTTCACCTTTCACAAGAAAAAGCAGAAGGCTTCTACGCTGAGCACAAAGAGCGTCCTTTCTTTGGTGCCCTAGTTGAGTTCATGACCTCTGGCCCAGTAATGGTTCAAGTTCTTGAAGGTGAAGACGCAGTTCGTAAAAACCGTGAAATCATGGGTGCAACTAACCCAGCTGAAGCACTAGCTGGTACGCTACGTGCTGATTACGCTGACAGCATCGACGAGAACGCGGTACACGGTTCAGACGCGCCTGAGTCTGCTGCACGTGAAATCGCTTACTTCTTCGCTGAAGACGAAATCTGCCCACGTACACGTTAATCGTGTCGCCTGTTTTAAAACAGGATAGGGATAGTTAAAAAGGGCTTTCGAGCCCTTTTTGCGTCAGTTTAGCTAAGTGCTTTTGTTAAGAGTGTTTACACTAAAGTGATGCGGAATTGTTACCGTTTATTGTTGTTGTCTTGAGGTCACTATGAGCGAAGTGGAAAAGAAAATTAATTTACTTGATTTAACCCGTGAAGGCATGCGCGAGTTGTTCGTGTCGTTTGGGGAAAAGCCGTTTCGCGGCGATCAGGTGATGAAGTGGATTTATCACTTTGGCATAGATAACTTTGATGAAATGAGCAACATCAACAAAAAGCTTAAAGAGCGTTTAAAGCGTGAGTGTGAAATTCGTGCACCTGAAATTTCACAAAAGCAAGTTGCGACGGATGGCACCATCAAGTATGCCTTGATTTTAGAAGGTGGCCAAGAAGTAGAGTCTGTGTGGATCCCTGAAAAAGACCGTGCGACTTTGTGTGTGTCATCACAGGTGGGTTGTGCTTTGGAATGTACTTTCTGCTCAACGGCGCAGCAGGGTTTTAACCGTAACCTGAAAGTGTCAGAAATCATTGGCCAAGTATGGCGAGTTGCTAAAGACATTGGCCTTCACGGTGATAGCACGCGCCGTCCTATCACTAACGTGGTAATGATGGGCATGGGTGAGCCGCTACTTAACCTTAATAATGTTGTGCCTGCCATGGAACTCATGATGGACGATTGGGCGTTTGGGTTATCGAAGCGCCGCGTAACATTGAGTACCTCAGGTGTGGTGCCTGCGCTTGACCTACTAAAAGAAAAAATCGATGTGGCACTGGCGATTTCACTGCATGCGCCAAATAACGACCTGCGTGATGTATTAGTGCCTATCAACAAAAAGTACCCAATTGAAGAGTTCTTGGCAGCGTGTCGTCGTTACATTGATGGCTCAAAAGCAAATAAAGACGTCACCATCGAATACGTGATGCTGCAAGGCGTAAACGATTCGACCGACCACGCTCATGAACTTGTTAAAGTGCTTAAAGGCACACCGTCTAAAATCAACTTGATCCCATTTAACCCGTTCCCGGGCAATGACTATGAGCGCTCCAGCAATAGCCGTATCGATCGCTTCTCAAAAGTATTACAGGCAGCAGGGTTAACGTGCATTGTTCGTCGTACCCGTGGCGATGATATTGATGCCGCCTGTGGTCAGTTAGTGGGGGATGTTGTCGACCGTACTAAGCGCATGATGAAAAAGCGTGAACGTCAGGACAATGCCATTGCCGTAAATGTGGTTAACCCAAATAGCTAACTTGCTATAAAAAAAGGTGAAACCTCGTCTTAATTCGGTAATATAAGCAGTTAATGGAATAATAACTTGAGAGTACCCATGCGGCGTGTTGTATTTTTGGCTTTAGGCAGTGCCCTGTTATCAGGTTGTGTCACGGAAAGCTCCTATGTGGGCAGTGAAAAACCTGTCGTTAATAAGCAAATTAACAATGAAGAAGCGGCACGCACGCGTATTTCGTTGGCCTTAAAATACCTTGCCGCTGGTGATAGCTTGCAAGCGAAATATAACTTAGAGCGTGCAGTTAAATTTGCCCCTGAGTTACCCGAAACCCATTACTCAATGGCGTATTATTACCAGCAAGTGGGTGAAAACCAACGCGCTCGCGCTTCTTATGAGCGTGCATTAGACATTGAACCGAACGATCCTAACACCCTAAATAACTTTGGGGTGTTTTTGTGTGGACAAGGCGACTACGACGAAGCCACTGAGTACCTACAAAAAGCAATCAACATTCCAAGTTATTTGCGCGTTGCAGAAAGCTATGAAAACTTAGCTATTTGCGCCATTGAAAACGATGAATTTGCTAAAGCGGAAGACTTTTTAAAGCAAGCGCTTAATCACAACCAGCAAAACATCAACACCTTAATTAACTTAGCGTCCATGTTATACGCTAAGAGTGACTTAGTGGGTGCGCAGCAGTTAGTTAAACGTATCAATAGCTTAGGGCAAATTTCGCCACGGGTTTTGATGTTGCAATACCTTGTTGAAGACCGCATGGGCCACATTGAAAAATCACGCCTAGTTGCCACTACCATTAAGCAAACGTATCCGCAGTCCAATGAAGCCATGCTGTTAGTGCAAGGTTTAACAGAGCGCAGCGAATTTGAACGCTTACGCGAAAAATACCGCAAAACGCAATTACGTAAATTGCAAAAAGAAATGAGCTTAAGTGCTAATAAGCCAAAAATTAAAGTGGTTAAGCGTAAGTCTAAGAAAGAGTCGGTAGAATCCGAGCCGAACACTGTGACAACACCGAGTGTGCCTAAGCCGCCAAAAGTGGATACTTCTAAAAAAACTGAGGTAGCCGTAGCTAAAGCACAGCCAGCGGACGAGATTGTCGAGCAAGTTACCACCCCTGTCTCAGCGGACGTGACTTTCACTGAACCAAAAGACACTGTGGTGTTTAAAGAAACGCCAGCCACAGAAACGTTAGAGGAACAGACGCAAACGGAGACTGCGCTCACACCTGAAGCGCCTTTAGAAGAGCACATCAGTGTGAAAGACAAAACCGTGACTGTGCCATACCACGTGGTTAAATCCGGTGAGAACCTCTTTAGTATTTCAGTGAAGTACAACGTAAAGTTGGAAAAACTTAGGCAGTGGAACGGCCTTGATGAGCGCTCGCAACTTTATGTGGGCAACAAGGTCTACTTAAACGAACCGCGGATCTTTTATGTGGTCACAGAGGGCGATACCTTGTTTGGTATCTCTGTAAAACACAATATTTTGATGAAAAAATTGATGCAGTGGAATGGCATTGAAGAAGGCGAAAAGCTGGTTTCAGGCCGCCAAATTCTGCTGGTTGACCCTGAAAAGTACAATCTATGACAGACGAATCTGTAAATCACGACAGCACTGACGAACCAAGTAAGCCGAGCTTATTGATTGGTCGTGAGCTTGCTGTTGCCCGTGAAAAAAGTGGCCAAACCCAAGATGATGTGGCAGCGGCACTGCGTTTACGCGTTGACCAAATTAACCACATTGAAAGCGATGATTTTGCCGCCCTTGGGCCAACAACGTTTGCTAAAGGTTACATCCGCGCTTACGCCAAACTATTACAGTTAGACGGGGAAGCCTTATTAGCGCATTTCCCCCATGATGAGGACCGCCACTTAACTGCTAATATGCAAAGCTTTTCGCGCCGAACTGAAAAAGAGGCGCATGATAAAAGCCTGATGCTGATCAGCTACATCATTTTGGCGACTTTAATCGGCTCATCATTGCTGTTTGTGTTGTGGCCTAGTGAGCCAGCAAACACGACTGCAAGCCAAACACAAACCACACGCAGTTTGCCTGTTACGGATGCGGTGATTTCCCCATTAGATGATAATGAACCGGTGGACTTAGGTGGCAGTGACACAGGCGTTGAAAACGCACCGGCTACGAATTTAGAAAGCGCGGCTGAAGAAGCGGCTTTGCTTGAGCAAACACAAACGCCTAATGCCAATTTAGCCGATGAACAAAACCCACAAAGCACAGAGCCTAACACGATTAATTCAGCCTCGAGTGAGCAAGCATTAGCGGCAGATGTTGCCGATACGACACCCGTTACAGAGACGCAAGATGACGGCTTACAAACTGTGGTTATGCAGTTTTCAGGTGATAGCTGGGTCGAGATGTTTGATGCCACAGGTGAGCGCGTTGCTTTTGGTGTTAAAAAAGCCGGTTACACCATGACAGTAAACGGTGTGGCACCATTTTCTGTGGTACTAGGCAAACACGACGTTGTTAACATTGAATTTGAAGGGCAAACGGTTGATATTTCAGACTTTCCAAAAAACCGTTTAGCCAAGTTTGAACTGCCATTGAACGAGTAATGCAGTATGTTTAGTGAATC
>JBGTXC010000050.1:0-13567 GCA_041937835.1 Alteromonadaceae bacterium
TACATCGTAGACCCATTCTTTGATGGCATTGACAGCGAAAGCGAGCTAGAAGAAGCCACAACGTCTTTCTACGTGCAAACAACGTGGGAGTTTGAGGTGGCTGATTACCCTGTTTACCTCAATGCAGGGCTACGTTATGAGCAAACAGATGTTACTAGCCGTGTACGTCAAAAAGTACCTGTACAAGTAAACTGGGTGAGCGAATCTGAGTGGATCACACAGTATGCACCAGGCGATGACACCTTCTTCGTTGAAGAAGGCGATCATGACGTACTACTTCCAAACCTAGACATCAAAGTGGAGCTTAGCGATGACTTAGTAGCCCGCGCCTCATGGGGTAAGAGCATTTCACGCGCGCCATTAGGTAGCTTAGGTGGCGGTTTAGCGCTTTCTGGTAGCCCTAAAATCGGTGCCCGCACTGGCGGTGGTGGTAACCCTAACTTGTTACCATTTGAAGCAACAAACTTTGACCTAACGCTTGAGTACTACTACAGCGAAGACAGCTATGCAGCTATTGGTTATTTCACGAAAGACGTAGATAACTTTATCTCTAGCCAGTCAACCACTGAAACCTTTGATGGTTTACGTGATATCTACCTTGGACCACGCTACCTAGAAGCGCAGCAGCAATTGATTGATGCCGGTGACGCCAACCCAGATACGGGCGCAATTTATCAACAAATGATTGCCAATGGTCACGGCGATGAAAGCGGTGCGATTCAGCCTAGCAGTGACGATCCATTAATCGAATGGTTGATCACTAAGCCATTTAACAGCGACTCTAAGTCTGTTAATGGTATCGAAATGGCGGTGCAGCATGTGTTTGGTGACAGTGGTTTTGGTCTAGGTGTTAACGCCACATTGGTGGACGGTGACATTGAGTTTGATCCGCTTAATCTTGAGCCACAATCACCACTTAATGGCTTAAGTGACTCAGCTAACTTCCAAGCTTTCTATGAAAAAGACGGCTTATCAGTCAAGCTGACTTACGCATGGCGTGATGCATACCTTATTGGTATTGGTCAGTCACAAGGTTCATCAGATGCGCCACCACAGTTTGCCAAAACCTTTGGCCAGTGGGACATGAGCATTAACTACGATGTGACTGAAGACATGACAGTCTTCTTCGAAGGCGTTAACTTAAACAACGAAACCGAGCAAGGTTATGGTCGTTATAAAGAGCAGTTCTTATTTGCTCGCCAATACGGCCCACGCTACGGTGTAGGTATGCGTTATAAGTTTTAATCTATCCCGATAGTCTAGAGTAATTATTTACTTTTGATGTTCCCCAAAGCCGCTCCCAGAGCGGCTTTTTTTGGTTTAGGGGAAGGAGTTTTTAGACATTTTAGGTAATGAGAGGCGGTATACGCCCAAAACTGAGGAACCATTTGTGATTTCTTAAGAATGTATTTACTTGCTTCTTATGGTTTTATTTTTGAAATCGCGGTGGCGACGCCACCCAGAAGGGGCTTGCTGCTTTCGACTGGTGCCGCAGTAGTTCATACATCCTCTAGCAACGTCCGGCTCGGCATCCTCTTGCCTTAGTCCGCAGTGGAACTGTCGCCACTAAAGTTGCTCCATGACTTCACAACTTTCAGGCGCGGCTCACCCCATGGAGCAAACACTTTCAGACGAGGTGCGTGATGCGTAATTTCTCGCTGGGATTAGCGAGAAAAGCGAGGGCGATGCTCGGTTTAAGAGGAGTGACTATATGTCACTCCGAAATAGCAGGGCGTGAAGCCGTGGATGGCTGAACCGGAACCATGCTTCAGGATGAATTGCAGCACAGGACTTACTATTCACCACCGAGATGAAAGCGTGGTTTGCGATCTGGGGCGCCATTTCTTTTCGTCCACTTTCTTTGGGGCGAGCAAAGAAAATGGACTGACCGCCAAGGATGGGCGGGCATATCAAACAGGGATGTATGAAGGACCTGCCTTTTTCACACCACTTTCAAAGTGCCTATGGTATTCTTGCTCCATTGAGATCCAAGGATTGTAAATATCATGAGTCAAACACAGGCAGATCCTATTTATTCCCAGATTGATGAAGTTAAAGAAGCGGTAAGCCACGCGTTGGATTACGCCCAATCACTCGGTGCAACCGCAGCGGAAGCGGCGATGTCGAGCACCTCTGGGCTATCGGTCGCGACTCGCTTAGGTGAAGTGGAAACCATTGAATTTAATCAAGATGGTGCACTTGGGATTAGCGTGTATGTAGGGCAACGTAAAGGCTCAGCGTCTACGGCTGATTTAAGCCCAGAAGCCCTAGAAACTGTGGTGAAAAAGGCGGTGGAAATCGCTAAATACACTTCAGAAGACCCATGTAATGGCATCGCGGATAAGGCTTTATTGGCAATGGACCCGCCGGATTTAGATTTATACCACCCTTGGGATGTTTCACCAGAACTGGCCATTGATTGGTGTGTGCGCACTGAAAAAGCAGCGCTTGAGCATGATAACCGCATTACCAACTCAGATGGCGCAAGCTTTTCCAGCCACCAAGGGCTTCGCGTGTATGGCAACACCCATGGCATGTTGGCAGGATTTGCTCGCTCTCGTCACTCGGTCAGCTGTATGGTGATTGGTGAGCAAGACGGCATGATGGAGCGTGACTCTGCTTATGCAGTAGCACGTAAAGAAGCCTTGTTACGCCAAGGTGAAGAAGTCGGCTTAGAAGCCGCCAGCGAAACCTTAGCGCGTTTAGGTAGCCGTAAAATCAACACCCAAAAAGTACCTGTGGTATTTCGTGCTGATGTAGCTAGCAGTTTATTTGGGCACTTGGTTTCTGCTATTGGTGGTGGTGCGCTTTACCGTAAATCGTCCTTTTTAATGGATAGCCTAAACACCCAAGTGATGAACCCGATTGTGAATGTGTATGAAGACCCGCACATTTTAGGGGGCTTGGCGTCATCACCGTTTGATAGTGAAGGGGTGACCACGAAAGCGCAGCAAATTTTAACCGATGGCAAGCTAAATACGTACCTACTGGCAAGCTATGCGGCGCGTAAAATGAATATGACGGCCACAGGCCACGCAGGTGGCATTCATAACTGGCAAGTGGCGCACACTGTTGAAGGCGGCTTAAAAGCCATGCTTCAAGCATTAGGCACAGGCTTATTAGTGACTGAGCTAATGGGGCAAGGTGTGAACACAGTCACGGGTGATTACTCACGCGGGGCGGCCGGTTTTTGGGTCGAAAACGGCGAAATTCAGTTCCCAGTGAGCGAAGTCACCATAGCTGGTAACTTAAAAGATATGTTCCAGCACATCATCGCCATTGGCGATGATGTTGACCCACGAGGCGCCGTGCATACGGGCTCGATATTATTGTCCGAACTGCAAATCGCAGGGGAATAAATTAAAGCAGCTTAGGCTGCTTTTTTTATGGGTGTGATTTACCGCAAAAGCTTTGTGGTTAAAAGAGGCTTTTTTATAGTGGCATAACACAAGTTGGAGAATCACATGAAAACACGTCTCACTCAGTGGCTTGGCGCAGGTCTTACGGTACTGGCTGTCAGTAGCGCCGCCCCAGCACACAGTTACGATCGGATCACCGGCGAAGCCTTCGCCAGTCGCTCAGAAGTCATCGCACAAAATGGCATGGCGGCCACGTCTCAGCCATTAGCAACACAAGTTGCCCTCGATATTTTAAAACAGGGCGGCAATGCCATAGATGCGGCAATTGCTGCAAATGCCATGTTAGGGCTGGTTGAGCCAACTGGCTGCGGCATTGGGGGAGACCTATTTGCCATAGTGTGGGATGCCAAAACCCAGCAATTATATGGCTTAAATGCCTCAGGGCGATCGCCTCAATCGCTAACACTAGAAATGTTAAAAGCGAAGGGCGATAAAATTCCAAGTTATGGTCCTTTGCCTGTGTCTGTACCCGGCGCAGTAGATGGTTGGTTTGAACTGCATACTAAGTTTGGCAAGTTGCCAATGAAAGACATATTGGCCCCTAGCATCACGTACGCGGAAAACGGTTTTCCAGTTTCTGAATTAATTGCCTATTACCTAGGGCGGAGCGTTAGCGCTCGCGCCGAATACCCAGGTTTTAAAGACGTGTTCATGCCTAATGGCAGTATGCCGAAAAAAGGCGATATTTTTAAAAACCCAGCGCTTGCTAACACCTACAAGCAGCTGGCGGAAAAAGGCCGGGATGCCTTTTATAAAGGCGACATTGCCAAAGAAATCGCCGCTTACATGCAAGCCAATGGCGGTTACTTAAGCTACCAAGACCTTGCTAGCCACACCAGTGAGTGGGTCACGCCAGTAAAAGCCAGCTACCGTGGCTATGACTTATGGGAGCTGCCACCGAATGGCCAAGGTATTGCGGCGCAGCAAATTTTAAATATTTTAGAAGGATACGACCTAAAGCAAATGGGCCTGATGAGCCCTGAATATGTGCACACCTTTGTGGAGGCGAAAAAGCTCGCCTTTGCAGACCGTGCAAAATATTACGCAGATCCTGATTTCAGTAAGGCACCGGTTGCCAAGCTGATTTCTAAAGAGTACGCCGATGCGCGCCGCAAGTTGATTAACCCAGAGCGTGCGTCAAAACGAGTGAGTGCAGGGCCTGTAGAAGGGGATACCATTTACCTCACAACAGCGGATAAAGACGGCAACATGGTGTCTTTAATTCAAAGTAATTATCGCGGTATGGGCTCAGGCATGACACCTGAAAAATTGGGTTTTGTGCTACAAAATCGCGGTGAGTTGTTTACCTTTGAAGAAGGCCACGCTAACCAATATGCGCCAAACAAGCGCCCGTTCCATACCATTATCCCTGCGTTTGTCACTAAAGATGGCAAGCCCTTTATGAGCTATGGCGTGATGGGCGGGGCGACTCAGCCACAAATGCATGCGCAAATCCTGATTAATATGATTGATTTTGGCATGAACCTGCAAGAAGCCGGGGATGCCCCTCGTATCTTACATTCTGGCTCATCTCAGCCAACCGGTGAGGTGATGCAGGATGGTGGTTATGTGTCATTAGAATCAGGATTTCCGATGACGCTCCGCCGAGAGCTAATGAAAATGGGCCACACCCTGAAAGAAGCGGTTGGCCCATACGGTGGATACCAAGCCATTATGTATGATGCCGAGCGTGGCATTTACATTGGCGCCTCAGAAACCCGTAAAGACGGGCAGGCTGCTGGCTACTAAATATCAAAATCGGGAGCAGTCACAGCTTGGACTGACTCCCTAAGTTCTAACATCAAGCCATGGGCATTCTCACCTGACATCTCATAAGGATTAAAATGCCTATCTCCTGAATAACGTAAGTTAACCGGCTCTGACAAACTGCCCTCAGGTACATAGCCCATGGACCAGCCACTAAACTCCCGTGAGTTAATTTCTTGATAGTTTAAAAGCACAATATTGGTATGGCGAGGATCAGCCAAAATGGTGCGGTAGGTATGATTTACTTTTCGCCGTGACCCTTCTAAACACTGCAGAAAAAACTTTTGGTTAAAACACAAAAGCCCAGTCACGTCGTTGTCATAGTTGTTTTTACTCGACGTTAATAAGATTTTTTGAATGTCTTCTTCTTTAAACGTCGGTGTGATCATACTGGCATAAATCAGTCTAACTAAGTACATAAGGTCACCATCTTGATGCAATTGTTCAAGTATAGGCGGCTTAAAATCATCTGTTATAAAATAAAAAAAGCCGCCATAACGGCGGCTTATAAGATAACTATACCAGTGATTAGAGCTTAAATTGGCCCACACTGTCGTTGAGCGCATCGCTCAGTTGGTTAAGTTGTTTCGCTTCGTTTGCTAATTCATCAGCATGCTCTGCGGTGTTATTCACGAGCGTATTAATGCGGCTCAAGCTTGAGTTTACGTCTTCAGCAACCAACGTTTGCTGCTCAGTGGCCGTCGCGATTTGGTGCGACTGATCTTGCACTGAGGTGACCGACGCCTTGATGGTGTCTAAGGCATCAAGCACACTTTGCGTTTCGTTTACTGAGCCTTCAGCTTGCTCTTGCCCTTGCACCATCATGGTTGAGGCTTTTTGAGCAATTTGTTGTAAGCGCACAATCATGTTGCGAATGTTTTCCGTGGACTCTTGGGTGCGTGATGCCAGTGAGCGTACTTCATCAGCTACTACGGCAAAACCACGACCCTGTTCACCGGCACGGGCTGCCTCAATGGCGGCATTCAGAGCCAGTAAGTTGGTTTGCTCGGCAATGCCGTTGATCACATCAATCACTGCACCTATGTTGCCAGATTCTTGTTCAAGCCCCGCCACAACTTTAGAGGCTTCACCAATGTGCTCAGCCAGCGCTTGCATGGCATTACGTGCCTGATTAGACACATTGGCACCATCTAGCGTTAAAGTTTGTACGGATTCAGCCGCCGCATTGGTTTGTTGCGCGTTACGCGAAATCTCAAGGACTGTGCTGGCCATCTCTTCTACTGCGGCACTGACAGAATCCACTTGTTGTTTCTCTTGTTGGATTTCGTCATTAGTGGTGCGTGATACTTGGCTTAAATGCTGTGCGGCATTACTTACTTCATCAGCACGGGTGACTACGTCTTGCATAATGCCATGGAGCTTGGCAATAAAGAGGTTGACGTTTTGCGCCAACATGGCGACTTCGTCTTTACCGACCACATCGATTTGGCGGGTGAGGTCGCCATCACCTGTGGCAACTTCACGCATAGCATGGTTAAGTTTTTTCAGCGGCTTAACAACTAAGCCTGAGGAAAAGTAAATCATGCCCGCAATAATGATAAGAATCACAATCACGCTCATGCTGGTGGTGAATACGGCATCAGCTACCGGCGCTTCAATCAGGCTGACTGGTACCATCATGCCCACATACCAGTCCATTTTTGGCTTATCGAGCTGAATACGGCGGAAAGAAACATAATACTCTTCACCTTTAAAGGTAACGGTACTGTTGCCGCGCATTTGGCTTGCCATTAAACGGTTAAGCGCTTTAAAGCCGGAAGTGTTGTCAAACTGCTGCTCTAACCCTTCAAGGCCTTGTTTGCCTTGGCCTTGCTCATCAGTGATGGCGAGATCATGGCCGGTACGTTTGGATAAATGCACCACCTTTTGGTTGCTGTCTAACATAAAACCAAAGCCGGCATTTTGATATTGGATGCTTTCGATTAAATCGCTCAGGGTATTAATCTGTAGATCAACCCCGCCTACACCCACTAATGTCCCGTTTTGATACACAGGCATTTGCACCACGGCAGACACATCACGGGTGGTTAAATCCACGGATAAATCACCCACGTATAGAGTGTTGTGGCTAAGGGCTTCTTGCCACCAAGGGCGCTTATACGCAAAGTAAGGCTGGCCGCCGTTATACGTTGAGGTGCGCTCGTTTTCTTTAAAGTATTCGCCTGTATTGGCTGAGGCAAAAAAGGCAGAAAGAATGTTAGGGTCGCTTTGGCTGATACGAACTAGGTTGTCATTCACCAGTTTATAATCACCCACTAAATCGCCTTCGCGGGTTTGCCAGTTAGCAAACCATTCTACTAACTGTGGGCTATTAACAAAGGTTTCTACTATGCTGCCGTATTTAGTGAAAAAGCTCTCTACGTGAAGTTTTTCTGATTCCACATAACTTTCAACGTCATGTTCTACTTGGGTGCGTGAAAGGGTTTCAATGTGGTTTATAAAAAAGGTGGAAGCGATAATTAATAGCACGGTGATGGTTCCACCGATCAAGACAAGGATCTTTTGCCTTAAAGAGAGATTTTGCAGCATGGTAATACTCATGTTATGGCACAATAATCCTATATAAACATAAACTTAACAGATGCGCTATAGCATTAAGCGAGAACGAAAAATGATCACAACGCCTGTGCTGGTGGTTGGCTATGGTTGGCTTGGCAAACCACTCGTCGCTGAGTTAAACCAAGCGGGTTTTAATGCCCTTGGCACATCTCGAAACCCGTCGCCAAACACACCATGTGTGACCTTAAAACGCACCCCTGATGGACTGTATTGTGATGCGCAAAAAGACCAAATAAATGCGGCCTATTGGGTGGTGTGTGTACCACCCGGCACACGCAAGCCAGACAGTGACTATCTCACTTTTTTAACTGAGCTCATGGCATTTGCAGATACTCATAACGCCAAAGGCGTGGTGCTTTGCTCATCCACTGGCATTTACCCTGATGCTGAGGGCACTTTTACCGAGCAAACTCCCTTTGAATTAGACACACCTAAACAGCGGATTTTACATGCCGCAGAAGCATTAGTGCTCTCGCACCCAAAAGGCATGTGGCTACGTTTGGGTGGGTTAATTGATGAAGCGCGCCATCCGGGGCGCTTTGGGCAAACACGCCCGCTTAATAGTGCCCCAGAGGATGCCATTAACATGGTGCATCAAGAGGATGTGATTGGCGCGATAACCCATGTGCTGGAACAGTTTGATGCCATGCCTAAAGGCTTAAATGTGGTGGCGCCTTACCATCCCACTAAAGCGGAGTATTACCAAGCCATGGCGGCAAGTTTAGGCAATCCTGCCCCACAATTTACAGGGCAGGGTGGCAAGGCACGCGTGGTATCAAGTGAGGCCTTAATAGCAACAGGCTTTAACTTTAAACGCCCCACACTCACCATATAAAAAAAGCGCCCTAAGGCGCTTTGGTTAGCCTCTAGAAGGCACAGGGAAGTGAGCCAACTGGCATAAAGCGCCATCGCTAAGTAAGGTGTTCGCGGCTTTGATGTCAGGGGCAAAATACCTGTCTTTATCATAAAAAGGCACGTCAGCACGCAGCGCCTTATGGGCCTCCATGACGGCGCTTGATGCTAACAAAGGTGCCCTAAAATCAACCCCTTGCGCTGCTGCCAACCATTCAACGGCTAAAACGCCGCGGGTGTTTTCAGCCATGTCTTTTAAACGTCTGGCAGCAAACGTTGCCATGGAGACGTGATCTTCTTGGTTGGCCGAGGTGGGCAAGCTGTCCACTGAAGCTGGGTGAGCCAAGGTTTTATTTTCAGATGCCAATGCCGCAGCGGTCACTTGAGCAATCATAAAGCCTGAGTTTACGCCGCCATTATCCACTAAGAAGGGGGGCAACTTAGAAAGCCCTGCATCAATTAAAAGCGCCATACGGCGCTCTGCTAATGCACCAATTTCAGCAATGGCAATTGCGAGGTTATCTGCTGCCATGGCGATAGGCTCGGCATGGAAATTACCCCCAGAGATGATGTCGTTTTCATCGGCAAACACTAAGGGGTTATCTGTTACGCCATTGGCTTCCACTAAAATGACATCCGCAGCTTGGCGAATTTGTGTCAGTGCCGCACCCAGCACTTGCGGTTGGCAGCGTAAGCAGTATGGGTCTTGTACCTTTTCACAGTTAAGGTGAGCACGGCTTATGGCTGACTCATCCCCGAGTAACGCTCGGTAAACAGCAGCGGTATCAATCTGACCAAGTTGGCCGCGAGCCTTGTGAATACGCGCATCAAATGGCGCGCGGCTGCCCATCGCAGCTTCTAAGCTCATAGCGCCAATTGCCACGCTTTGGCAGTATAAATCCTCACAGGCAAAAAGCCCCTCAAGCGCGAGCGCAGTAGAGGCTTGGGTGCCATTTAATAGGGCTAAGCCCTCTTTTGGCGCCAGTGATAATGGCGTTAGCCCTGCCAAACTTAGTGCCTCAATAGCGGGAATAATCTTCCCTTGGTGGCGCACTTCGCCTTCACCTAACAAGGCTAGGCACATGTGTGCCAATGGCGCGAGATCACCTGAGGCACCAACCGATCCTTTACTTGGCACGCAAGGGTACATTTGGTGATTAAGTAAAGTGATTAAAAACTCAATGACTTCAAGGCGTACACCTGAAAACCCACGGGCGAGCGAGTTTACTTTGAGTAACATCATTAAGCGCACTGTGCTGTCTGCCATGAGTTCGCCGATGCCAGCTGCATGAGACAGCACGATAGAGCGTTGCAGCAATGCCAGTTCTTCTTTGGCGATTTTGGTGTTGGCGAGTAAACCAAACCCAGTATTGATGCCATAGACGGTGCGCCCTTGCTCAATCACTTGCATGACAGTGGCGGCACTGTTATTGATGTCGTCATGGGCGCTAGGTGCTAACGAAATTTGGATAGCGTGCATCGCCGCATGCTTTAAATCTTTCAGGGTTAACTGCCCTGGCGATAATTCCAATGTCATCTGTTACTCCTTGTTTAACATAGGAAGATCGAGCCCTTGCTCTTTGGCGCATGTTTTTGCGATGTCGTAACCGGCATCGGCATGACGCATCACACCTGTGGCTGGGTCATTCACTAACACTCGTGATAAACGAGCATCAGCTTCTGCGCTACCATCGGCAACGATCACCACACCTGAGTGCTGGCTAAAGCCCATGCCTACGCCACCGCCATGGTGTAAAGACACCCAAGTCGCACCGCCTGCGGTATTCAGTAGGGCATTGAGTAATGGCCAATCGGATACGGCATCTGAGCCATCTAACATGCTTTCGGTTTCACGGTTTGGGCTTGCCACTGAGCCTGAATCTAAATGATCACGGCCAATCACAATAGGGGCGCTGAGCTCACCACTTGCCACCATTTCGTTAAAGGCGCGAGCAAGGCGTACGCGGTCTTTTAAACCTACCCAACAAATACGTGCAGGCAAACCTTGAAACTGAATGCGCGATTTGGCCATGTCTAACCAATTGTGTAAGTGCGGATCGTCTGGGATCAACTCCTTAACTTTGCGATCGGTTTTATAGATGTCTTCTGGGTCACCGCTCAGTGCTACCCAGCGAAAAGGACCTATGCCTTGGCAAAATAGCGGGCGAATGTACGCAGGCACAAAGCCTGGGAAATCAAAGGCGTTTTCAACCCCAGCCTCAAAGGCCATTTGCCTGATGTTATTACCATAATCTGTGGTTGCTGCGCCGCGCTCTTGCAGAGTTAGCATGGCCTTTACTTGCACAGCCATACTCGCTTTTGCGGCTTTTACTACGGCCTGCTCGTCGTTTTTACGGGTGTCGTTTGCCTGCCCCAAAGTCCAACCTTGTGGCAAATAGCCATTTAAAGGGTCATGTGCTGAGGTTTGATCTGTCACTACATCTGGGGTGATGCCGCGTGTTACGCACTCGGTAAATACATCGGCTGCATTGCCTAATAAGCCTACTGAAACCGGCGTATCGGACTTTTCTATTATGGCAAGGGCATCATCTAAGTCATCGGCTTGGCAATCTAAGTAACCCGTTTTTAAGCGAAACGCGATGCGGCTTGGGTCGCATTCAACCACGATGGCATGAAACCCCGCCATAGTGGCCGCTAATGGCTGAGCGCCGCCCATGCCACCTAAACCTGCGGTCAAAATAGTGCGGCCTGTGGCATTGCCATCAAAATGTTGTTTTGCCATAGCCACAAAGGTCTCATAAGTGCCTTGTACTATGCCTTGAGAGCCTATGTAAATCCAAGAGCCGGCAGTCATTTGGCCATACATCATCAAGCCTTTGCGGTCTAACTCGTTAAAGTGTTCCCAATTGGCCCAGTGGGGCACTAGGTTTGAGTTAGCAATTAATACTCGCGGTGAATCCGGATGCGTTTTAAATACCCCCACAGGTTTACCCGATTGCACTAACAAGGTTTCATCGTCTTCTAAGCGCTCTAAGGTGTTGATGATGGCGTCATAACAAGGCCAATTACGAGCGGCACGGCCAATGCCCCCGTAGACCACTAAAGACGTCGGGTGCTCTGCCACATCGGCATCTAAGTTGTTCATCAGCATGCGTTTTGCCGCTTCTGTGAGCCAGCTTTTACAGGTGCGTTTTAGGCCCGTAGGTGCCTTGATAACGCGGGAAGTATCAGTACGTGTGTCCATCTTACATCCTGTTGTATATACAAGTTAATTGGGTGCTTTTAAGCGTCTGCTGCTATTAAGCGCCTCTCATTAGTTAAATTTAGCGTGTTTGTTTTGCTTTGAAGGTTAAATGACCGCCAAGGCGATATTTACTGCCTGCGGAAATAAGCCGAGTAAAACTCACCACCCCATCGTTTGACCATGTTCGGCGGATGATTTGAATGCAAGGCTCCGCGTTGATGAGGTTGAGCCATTGGCAGATGTCAGCCGCAGGTGTTACGGCCTCAACCGTGTGCCTTGCCTCTGTCAGTGGTGCCACTTGGCATAAATACTCATGTGGGGTGATTCTGGCAAAGTTTTGCTCTAAGTAGTCAGGGGCGAAAGCCGGATTCACAAAACGTTCTTCCACTTGCAGTGGGTGACCATTTTCGTAATGCACTATGATGGAATGGAACACATCTTGGTCTTCCTCCACACCTAAAGCGATGGCAATGGGTGCCAATGCTTGAATGGTTTCCATCACCACAGCCTCACTGGCGTGTTTATTACCACGCTCTTTGACTTCATCCGCAATGTTGCGGATTTCCAACATGGATGACTGACTTTTAAGGCTTGCTACAAAAGTACCTTGCCCTTGGGAGCGGGTGAGCACACCGGCTTCTGTTAATTCGGTTAGGGCACGACGCGCTGTCATTCTCGAGACATGAAACTGGCTTGCTAAGGCATTTTCTGAGGGCACTTTATCGTGCTCCTGCCATTTACCCGACTTAATTTCGGCTAGGATAAAATGCTTAATTTGTGCAAATTTAGGGGAAAGTTTTTCCATATTCATTTATTGTTAAGTCTGAGTGACGCAAGTTACAGTTTAAACGCAATTTTAAACATGGCACATGCATCTTGTATATACAAGTTTAACTGCTAAACTCGTTATACTTTTTAGTCATAGCCAGCCTGCTTATGTACGATTTTGTTATCAGCAATGTTCATATTGCCACCTGTGATCCAGCCATTGATGCCCCCTATGGTTTAATTAATAACGCCGCATTAGCAGTACGCGATGGCCACATCGCTTGGCTTGGCCAACAAGAGCAACTCCCGACATTTGATACCTTAACGACCCCAGTGATCAATGGCCGAAATCAGTTTTTAAGCCCAGGCTTGATTGATTGCCATACCCACCTTGTGTTTGCAGGCTCTCGCGCAGAAGAATTTGAAAAACGCTTAAATGGCGTCAGTTACGAAGCAATCGCTGCCAGTGGCGGCGGCATAAATCACACGGTTAATGCCACGCGTCAAGCCGATCACGAAAGCTTGTTTGTGGCAGCTAAAGACCGCCTTAATGCGCTTTTTTCTGAAGGAGTTACCACAGTTGAAGTTAAATCTGGCTATGGGCTAGATTTTGCCAGTGAACAAAAACTATTAGAGGTGATAGCCCTTTTAAAAGAGCATCACCCGGCGACCATCAAACGTACTTTTTTAGGTGCTCATGCGGTACCAACTGAATTCAAACACGACCCTGACGGCTACATAGATTTAGTGGTTAATACCATGCTGCCAGCGTTTCATGAAGCAGGGCTCATCGATGCAGTGGATGCATTTTGTGAAGGCGTGGGGTTTAGCCGCGAGCAAACTGAGCGTGTGTTTGCCAAAGCAAAAGCTTTAGGCTTGCCTGTAAAGCTCCATGCTGAGCAGTTGTCTAATCTGCATGGCAGTGAATTGGTGGCAGACTATCAAGGTTTATCGTCAGACCATCTTGAGTACTTAG
>JBGTXC010000051.1:0-13538 GCA_041937835.1 Alteromonadaceae bacterium
AACACAGGTTGTTCTTGTTTTTAAGGCCTTGGAAAAATCTCACAAATTGTTCTGAGTGTTTGTTTTTATTTACTTTTTAATGCAAAAACAAGGGGGCTCAACAGAGCTTGTTTATTGATTATAAGGGGTTAACACTATACCCTTAGTGTTAATAAATAATGAACGAAATGCATCAATGACAAAATTCGGAATCAGGGACTCCGTTCTGATCCTAACGTTAGTGCCAACTATCATCATAGGCATTGCCTTAGGTGGCTACTTCACTCATAACCGCTATGCAGAGCTGGATGACTTTATTCATCAGCAAGGCTTAACCATCATAGAGCCATTAGCAATTGCTGCTGAGTTTCCATTACGCCAGCAGGATAAAGTAGCGGTGGACGGCCTTCTAACGCGCTCGCAAAACCGCCACTCTCCTCTAGTGCGTAGCATTGCGTTATTTCGCCCTGATGCCACCTTGTTGATGACCAGCAACTACCACAGGGATTTTGATCTCATTATTGATCGTACCCGCTTGCAAGGTTTAATGGCCACCAAAGTGGTCAACCTGAAAGAGGAAATGCTGTTTTACACCCCAGTGTTTGATAACCGCCCTGAGTTTCAACCTGAGGCGCTGGGTGAAACCCCACCTTTGCTTGGGTATCTGGTTTTAGAGCTCAACAAAAGTAGCGCCATTATCGGTCAGCAACGCGCTGTATTACTGAGTGTGGTGGTCCTGCTATTAGCCATGATTTTATCCATGCTGCTTGCCATTCGCCTATCAAAAATGATCTCTGAGCCGATGGAAGTGCTCCTGAAAGGGGTCGAACGCCTGTCTGAGGGCAAAGAAGACAGCCGCTTAGACACTGAACTTACCGGCGAATTTGATGAGCTTCGCAGTGGTCTATGTACCATTTCAGAGCAAATGCGCATGCAGCGTGATGAGATGCAGCACTTAATTGACCAAGCCACTGAAGATTTACGCGAAACCCTGAATCAGATGGAAGAACAGAATATCCAGCTGAATATGGCGCGCCGTGAAGCCTTAGAGGCTTCCAAAGTAAAGTCTGACTTTTTAGCGAAAATGTCTCATGAACTCAGAACCCCGCTTAATGGGGTGATTGGCTTTACCCGTCAGCTTTATAAAACGCCACTGAACAAACACCAAAAAGACTATTTAGACACCATAGAATTATCGGCAAATAGCTTGCTGACCATCATCAGTGACATCTTAGATTTTTCAAAGCTTGAAGTGGGCGCTATGGAGCTTGAGCGCATCCAATTCCAGCTTAGGGATGTGATCAATGAAGTGCTTACGCTGCTAGCGCCAAGCGCCCATGAAAAGCAACTTGAGCTGTCCATTGCAGTAGATGTGAATGTGCCAGACTCGTTAATGGGCGACCCGACCCGCATCAAGCAAGTGCTGATTAACCTTATCAGTAACGCCATTAAGTTTACCGAGCAAGGCTCAGTCACCATAGATGTCAGCCACCGTGTTTTACCTGATTCCAAAGTGTCACTGTTACTCAGTGTGAACGACACTGGGGTAGGTATTGCGCAAGAAAAACAAGACACCTTGTTTAATTCCTTCACCCAAGCGGATTCATCCATTACCCGTAAGTTTGGTGGCACCGGCCTTGGGCTTATCATCACTAAGCACTTAGTGGAGGCCATGGGCGGTGAAATCACGCTGAACTCTGCGCTTGGTTCAGGCACATGCTTTACCTGCAACCTGATTTTAGACACGCCACTGCATGATTATCAAAGTGACCTGCCGGTATCTAGCTTGGCTGGCAAGCGCATCCTCTTCTTTGAACAGCATGAGCATACTCACAGCGCGATTTTAGCGCTGTTAACCCATTGGCAAGCTGAAGTGGTGCCGTGTTACACCCAAGATCAGCTTGAGCAAGCTGTTGCTGAGCAAGAGTATTTTGATATTTGCTTAATTGGCCACATAGCTACACCTAACACTATGCCTATCTTAAAAGGCTACATTAATGCTGTGAGAGCCCATTGTGATTATGTGTATCTGATGCTGAATACGGTATCCCATAACATGCGTGAAGCCCTTGTGGGCTCAGGCGCTGATGCCTGTTTAAGTAAGCCAATCAATCACAAAAAGCTTTGTGAAGTAATTGCAGCCCCTTACCGTTTAGATCACCCAGATGTGATGCCACTTAATACTGGCCGTGCTCGTTTGGACATGAAAGTGCTTGTGGTGGATGACAATGACGCCAACCTCAAGCTCATCTCCACCTTATTAGGCGAACAAGTTAAAAAGGTTGAAAAAGCGCATAACGGTGCACAAGCACTGGGGCTTGCGAAAACGCATAGGTACGACTTAATCTTCATGGACATTCAAATGCCCATCATGGATGGCGTCACGGCATGCTCTAAAATCCAAGAGTCGTCGTTGAACGAAGACACACCTATCATCGCCGTAACCGCCCATGCCTTAAGTGGTGAGCGTGAAAACCTGATTAATGTGGGCTTTAGGGGCTACCTCACTAAACCGCTTGATGAAGACATGCTGCGCCAAGCCATTTTAGATTACAGTAACACTGTGATGCTACCGGCTGAAGAAGAGCCGCAAGAAGAAGCACCTGTGGTTGATGCGCCATTTACAAGCGCAGGGCTTGATTGGAAGCTCGCGTTAGAGCGCGCTGGGAACAAACCCGATTTAGCCAAAGAAATGCTCAATATGTTACTGCTGAGCTTGCCTGAAGCCACGGCAGACATTCAACGCGCGCTCGATGACAGAACCGCCAGCGAGCTTTTAAGTGTGGTGCATAAGTTCCATGGTGCCTGCTGTTACACCGGTGTGCCTAAGCTTAAACGCCTCGCTGAAGTAATCGAAACCCAATTAAAACAATCGGCCAGCCTCGATGATGTGGAGCCTGAGGTGTTAGAGCTTGTTGATGAAATGGAAAACTTGATGCGCGATGCCAATATGCTTGATGCGCCAACCACCTAAGGTGCGCATCAGTAAGTAATAAAAAAGCCCTGCTGGCATCACCTAGCAGGGCTTTTTTAATCCGAGTGATTATGCTTATCGCACTTCCACCATTAAGGCGCGCATATCACGCACAGCCTTTTCTAAACCATCAATGGCGGCGCGGGCAATAATGGCATGGCCTATGTTTAGCTCATGCATTTCTTTAATTGCCGCAATCGGCTGCACATTGTGATAGTTGAGCCCATGCCCAGCATTCACCACTAAACCTAAAGAGCTGGCGTAAGTCGCCCCTTTTTGAATACGCGCAAGTTCAGCATCACGTTCAGCATCTGTTGTGGCATCTGCATAACCACCTGTGTGGATTTCAATGTAAGGTGCGCCCACGTCTTTTGCAGCTTTGATTTGCGCTTCATCCGCATCAATGAATAACGACACCTTAATGCCCTTTTCATTCAAGCGTGCCACGGCATCAGCAATAGCCGCTTGATTGCCAAGCACATCTAAACCACCTTCTGTGGTCAGCTCTTCACGCTTTTCTGGTACAAGGCATACAAACTCAGGCACGACGTCGAGCGCAATCGTGATCATTTCTTCAGTGACAGCCATTTCAAGGTTCATGCGTGTTTGTATGGTTTTTGCCATCACATACACATCGCGGTCTTGAATATGGCGACGGTCTTCACGTAAATGAATGGTAATGCCATCGGCACCGGCATGTTCCGCTACGAGTGCTGCATGGGCAGGATCAGGGAACTGAGTGCCACGGGCTTGTCGTAAGGTCGCGATGTGATCCACGTTCACACCAAGGAAGATAGGGTTCGTCATGTGTTCACCTTGAAACAAAGAGCTCTCGGCTCTTAAGCGGTTTATTTCCAAGTAATGGCTTGAGTAAGCCACGACAAAATTGTTTTGCGATACGTTTTGCATCATCCGTTGCTAAGCTGCCTTGGGCCAACGCCATGATGGTTTCGCCGTTAAACCCGGCTTTACCTGCCACGGGCAACCAGCCTCCCTCAGGCACATAATGGTACTGCATCGCCGCTTGGATAGGCTCGCCACTGATATCAACTTCCCAATCAATGCCAAAGCCAAGTAAATCAAGTAATTGCAGTTCAAAGCTTCTGAGCACCGCTTCTTCATCTGTGTCTTCAGTCAGCTTTAGAATATGATGCTGATACACCTCATAGAGGGACTCTAAAGGCTCATTTAAGGGAACAATGCGTTCAGCCAGCTCATTCATGTAAAAGCCGCAAAACAGGCGGCGTTGGGCTAATTTGGGGGCAAGTTGGGTGATGGGTTCAAACTTCACCAAATATTTTAGCTGCCCCCCACCTGCTAACATCACATTGTGATGACTAAAAGGTTGTAGCTCAGCTCTATGGCGCACAGCCTGTTTGCCTTTGGTGCGGGCAATAGCGCGGATACGCCCTTGCCCTTCAACTAGTAAATCAATTAGCCACTGCGAGTCCGTGTAAGGTCGCTTATGAATCACATAGGCGTGGCTAAAAGTGTTATTCACTAGTCCTCGCCGTAACCTAATGATCGCAGTGCACGTTCGTCATCGGCCCAGCCTGATTTCACTTTCACCCAAGTCTCTAGGTACACTTTATTATCCAGCATCTCTTCTAGGTCTTTACGAGCTTCACGACCAATGGCTTTGAGCTTATCGCCTTTGTTACCTATGATCATGCGCTTTTGCGATTCACGCTCAACCAAGATAAGGGCGTTAATTTGCCACACACCGTTGTCTTGCCACTTAAATTGCTCAATCTCAACTGTCACTGAGTATGGCAATTCATCCCCTGTAAAACGCATTAACTTTTCACGCACGATTTCAGCCGCTAAAAAGCGCATCGAGCGGTCTGTCACGTATTCTTCTGGGAAGAAAAACTCACACTCAGGTAAGCGGTTACGTACTTCTTCTTTGATGAGATCAATGTTTTTATTTTGCTTCGCTGACACTGGAATAATGCCAATAAAGTCGCCTTGGTCGTACAGCCACTGCATGTGTACAAGCAGATCTTCACGCTCTTTAACCTGATCCACTTTATTGATCACTACTAGAATTGGCTTACCGCTGGTTTTAAGTTTGTTTAAAACCATTTCGTCATCCGCAGTCCAACGGGTGCCTTCTAGCACAAAAATGGCCAGTTCTATGTCACCTAATGAGCTTGACGCTGCGCGGTTCATTAAACGGTTAATGGCACGCTTTTCTTCTACGTGTAAACCAGGTGTATCCACATACACAGTTTGGTAATTCTCTTCCGTGTGAATCCCCATAATGCGGTGACGAGTGGTCTGCGGTTTACGCGAGGTAATACTGACTTTTTGCTCAATGATTTTATTAAGCAAGGTGGATTTACCTACGTTAGGGCGACCAACAATGGCCACCATGCCGCAGTGGGTATTCAATTCGGGGTTATGCGTCATCTTTTAATGTCTTCAATGCTTTTTCCGCTGCTTTTTGCTCTGCCTTACGGCGCGAGCTGCCAATGGAAATAATAGGTGCTAGGCCATCAACCACACACTCCACTGTAAAGGTTTGGTTGTGTGCTTGGCCTTTGGTATCAGTCACAGTATAGCTAGGCAACGGTAACTTACGGGCTTGTAAGTACTCTTGTAACAGGGTTTTTGGGTCTTTTTGGTTAAGACCAGGTGAAATCGCCGCAAGGCGCTCTTGGTACCAAGCTAATACTAAGGCTTGGCATGTGGCTATGTCAGAGTCTAAAAAGACAGCACCAATAATGGCCTCGACCGCATCAGCAAGAGTGGATTCACGGCGATAACCACCGCTTTTTAGTTCACCAGGGCCTAATCTAAGGTAATCCCCTAAATTAAACTCGATGCCAATTTCCGCCAAAGTTTGACCGCGCACGAGCGTAGAGCGCATACGCGACAAGTCGCCTTCTCGGGCTTTTGGAAATTGCAGATACAGCGCGTCAGCAATAACAAAGCTTAAAATAGAATCGCCTAGAAACTCTAGGCGTTCATTATGCTGGCCTTTATGGCTGCGGTGTGTCAGAGCCTGCTCTAGCAAGCCCTCGTTATTAAATTCATAGCCAATCCTGGCATACAGTTCTGTGACGTTTTTTTTCATTATTACTGAATCGAACCTAGTCGTTCAAAGCGGATACCCGTTGGGATCCAGCTTGGTAAAATTGCTTCTGGGCCATTATTAAATTCAAAGCTCATCCAAATAAAGACGGCTTTACCCACTAAATGCGCTTTTGGTACAAAGCCCCAAAAACGGCTGTCTTGACTGTTGTCACGGTTATCACCCATGGCAAAGTAATGCCCTTTCGGTACCACCCACTCATCTTTGGCTGTGCCTTTTTGTGGGTAGTAGCGACCCGTCATATCCATTGACGCAGGCGTCACTAAAATATCGTGCTCATGCTGGCCAAGTTTTTCTGTGATACGCGCTTGCGGGTAACCTTGCAATGTAAACTCGTCTTGGTTTACTAGCGTCATATCAATTTTGTTTAGCGCACCGCACGTTAAACCTTGCTGTGACTTTTCACCTTCAGCACACGCAGGTTTTACATACAGCTGCTTGTTACGATAGACAATGGTGTCGCCCGGTAAGCCAATCACGCGCTTGATGAAATCAATACGGGTGTCTTCTGGGTATTTGAATACTGCGATGTCGCCGCGGGCTGGGTCGTTCATCTCCACCAGCTGTGAGCGCCACACTGGATCTTTAATGCCGTAGGTGAATTTATTAACCAAAATAAAGTCACCATCGAGCAAGGTTGGCATCATAGAGCCAGATGGAATTTGAAACGGTTCAAAAATAAATGAGCGAAACACAGTAATGGCAGCCAATAACGGAAATACCGATTTAGCCGTTTCTGTGATGGCAGGCTCAGGTGCAACTTGCTGTGCAACCTCTTCAGGCAAACTGCCGCCCGCTGCGGTTTGAGCAAGCGCTAGACGCTCGCGTCGCTTTGGGGCGTATGCTAAATGGTCAATTAACCAAATTAAGCCTGCGCTTAAGGTGATGACCACCAAAAAAACTGAAAAATAGCCTGCCATTGCGGCACTCCTTTATTTACCGACTTTCAATATGGCTAAAAACGCATCCTGAGGCACTTCCACGTTACCTAGCTGCTTCATGCGCTTTTTACCTTCTTTTTGTTTTTGAAGTAGTTTCTTCTTACGACTCACGTCACCACCGTAACATTTTGCGATTACGTTTTTACGTAACTGTTTTACTGTGGTTCGCGCAATGACGTGGTTGCCAATGGCTGCTTGAATCGCAATATCAAACTGCTGACGTGGGATCAACTCTTTTAGGGCATCCGCTAACTGACGGCCGCGCGATTGTGAGCTATCACGGTGGCTGATGATGGCAAGGGCATCAACTCGGTCACCGTTAATCAGGATATCCACACGCACCATGTCTGACGCTTGGAATTTCTTAAAGTTGTAATCCAGTGACGCAAAACCACGGCTTGTTGATTTCAAGCGGTCAAAGAAGTCCATAACCACTTCTGCCATTGGCATTTCGTAGGTTACGGCCACTTGGTTACCGTGGTAGGCCATTTTGGTTTGTACACCGCGCTTTTCGATACACAAAGTGATCACGTTACCTAGGTACTCTTGTGGTACTAGGATGTTCGCTTCCACGATTGGCTCACGAATTTCGAGAATATCATTCACCGCAGGCAGCTCAGATGGGTTATCAATCTGAATTGAACCTTCTTTGGTTTCAACTTCGTAGATTACCGTTGGCGCCGTGGTAATGAGGTCCATGTCGTATTCACGCTCAAGACGCTCTTGAATGATTTCCATGTGCAGCATACCCAAGAAGCCGCAACGGAAACCAAAGCCCAGTGCGGTAGAGTTTTCTGGCTCATAGAATAAAGACGCATCGTTGAGGCTGAGTTTTGCCAAGGCATCACGAAAGGCTTCGTAATCATCTGACGAAATTGGGAACATGCCGGCATAAACCTGAGGTTTCACTTTTTGGAAACCAGGTAAACGCTCTTTTGCCGGAGCTTTAGCAAGGGTAATGGTGTCACCGACTGGTGCACCATGAATTTCTTTAATGCCCGCAATCACAAAACCTACTTCACCCGTTCTTAAAATGCCGGTGTCAGTTTGTTTTGGTGTGAAGATACCCACTTTATCGGCGATGTGAATTTGATCATTTGACATGATCTTAATCTTGTCGCCTTTGCGTAATTCACCGTGCTTGATTCGCACTAAAGACACAACGCCTTGGTATGGGTCAAACCATGAATCAATGATCAAAGCTTGCAATGGCGCTTCTGGCTCACCTTGAGGTGCCGGGACGTTTTCAACGATGGTTTCAAGCACATCTTCAATGCCGATACCGGTTTTAGCCGAGCATTGCACCGCATCAGTGGCATCGATCCCTACAATATCTTCGATTTCTTCAGACACACGCTCAGGCTCTGCCTGTGGTAAGTCGATTTTGTTTAAAATCGGCAGGACTTCTAAGTCCATTTCGATGGCGGTATAACAGTTAGCCACGGTTTGCGCTTCAACACCTTGGCCAGCATCAACCACCAATAACGCGCCCTCACAGGCAGCGAGTGAACGTGATACTTCGTATGAAAAGTCAACATGCCCTGGTGTGTCGATGAAGTTTAACTGGTACGTTTCTCCGTCTTTTGCTTTGTAATTTAGCGTCACACTTTGCGCTTTAATCGTGATACCACGCTCACGCTCAAGCTCCATAGAGTCAAGAACTTGCTGCTGCATTTCGCGGTCTGATAAACCACCACAAAATTGAATTAAGCGGTCAGATAAGGTGGATTTACCATGGTCGATGTGCGCGATGATAGAGAAATTACGAATGTGCTTCATAAACTAATTTCTAAACTTCTTTAAAGTGAAACGGAGAATTAAGGGAGCAATTTTAACGCTTATTGACTGCAATCACCATCTATTTGCGTAATCGCCATGCTAATTGGGTAAATTTTTACCACTTCAATGCTGTAATCTTGCCGATACAAGCGCCTTTTAGCCAAGCCGAAACCAAGCCCACCAAGCAGCAAACCTGACGCTAGTTGCAGCCATTCTGGCTGCTGGGAGGCGGCAAATAGGCCAATAAAAAAGCCCAATAACGGCATTAAATAAACCAATAAGGAGTGGGCAGCAATGTGGCTGTCATCCAAACGCATGAGCACTTGTTGACCCGGACTTAGCTCAGAATCAAATTGGTATGGCAGTAAGCGTTTACGCTCGCCAAAGAGTTTTGCGAACGTCATGGCGCCGCAACGCCCGTTACAGCCGGCGCAGGCTTTTTTCTCAGGCGCTTGCAGGTAGGCTAAGCGCCCTTTGGTTTTAACTACTGTGAGGGTTTGTTCAATCATGTGCCCGGACGAGTGACAGACTCGGCAATGGCTTTGGCTGTGGCAGCAGGAATATTGCCAATCACAGACACGTCATAACCGTCTGCATTGTGAACGTAAATCGTGGTTGCGCCGGATGATAAAGCACCGCTGCGACGATTACCAGCCAGCGGGCGCTGAATAAACACAGACACATCCACTAGCCCATCACTGAATAAATAGTAATCCGCCAGCTCATTGTTGCCCGCTAAGGTGTGGCGGTCAGCTTTTAATAAATCAAAGCCTTTTGGCATAAAGCGAATTTGCCAGTTGTTTTGATTGCTTTGCGCTTTATTGGCTGCATCATTCGGGATACCTGCTTGGGCTTTAGGGTACGTGCGCTTGGCCATATCCAATAGTTGACTTGGCACCTGCTCGGTCACAGAAAGGTGAGTCAATTGCAGCTGCTCTATGGCATCGCCTTGTTGATTGACGTAGGCCGCTTTTAAAAGCAGTGATGATTCAATGTCTAACCACACCCAGTAATTTAATTTACGGGCATCAACCGCTTCAATACGCACCAATTGTGCTGGGCGCCCCGCAATCCGACCTTTACCACCTAACACAAAATCATAGTGCTCAGCTAAGGCGCTCACGTCATGGAACAAAATGCTCGGGATTGGCCCAGAAATCGACGATTTTTCAATGGTGTAAGGCGCAGTTTGCGGCTCAAAATACGTGACCTTATCGCCAATGCGCACCATTTCAACCCCTGCGCCATTAAGTAACGACAGGTGCTCTAGCTCTTGCCCCATTGCGGTGCCATGCAACCAACGGTATGGCTCCATGTGCTGGCCTTTAACGACCACAAAGCTGGCATCAAAATTTCGGGTTTTAATGGCGTTGGAGAGCGCCTCTAACGCACTTTTGGCGTCGTTAAAGGCAGCTTTTGGAGAGTCTTCTGCGGTATTTTCCGAGGTATTCTCAGCAAGGTTTACCGCAGTAGGTTGGGATGTATTACTTAATGCATTAAAGCTTAACCCTAAAGCTAACAAAGCGAACAGCGATGCTCTCAAAGAATTCTTCCTTTTTACTTCTGGTCGTCTTGTTTCACTTGTGAAGCAAGGCGGATTTGTTGTTGGTGGTCGCGCACCAAGGCACCAATACGCTGCTGTTGTAGCTCACGAAGACCAGCGGCCGCGTTTACACGCGCGGGTTGCTCTGTCGAGAGACTCACAGGGGACGCTGCGCCTGCAAAAGGTTTGGTTTGCAGTAATGGTAAATTGTCGCTACCCACACCCACTTGCTGACCCGGCTGCAAAGACACGCCAATCACAGCCACTAACGCCACACTTGCGGCAATGGCAAATTGCGCCATTGGCTTTGGAAAACGCACGATTTTAGCGGTATTGCCACTGGCCATTTCAAGGTTGTGTTCTGGAGCTTGATGACTTGGCTCGTTTTCAAGCGCAAGACTGACGGCATTACTGATGTCAATCACAGGTTTATCATCTTGGCGCATCACATCACCAATTAAACCAAAGCGTGTCGCCTTTGCTGCGATGTCGCCTTGTGAGTCTGTGAGTGTGCTTTCACCATCGAGCCACGCACTGACTTGCTCGTCCAGTGAAGGGGCGTGTGATTGTGATTGGTTTTTATCTGTCATCATTTACGACTTACCTACCAATGGGTTTAATTTTAAATCGATTGCTTCTCGGGCTCTAAAAATACGTGAGCGCACGGTACCTACAGGGCAATCCATTACCACAGCGATTTCTTCATAGCTCATACCTTCGATTTCTCGCAAGCTAATGGCGGTTTTTAAATCGTCCGGTAAACTCGCTATGGTGTTAAAAATCACGGCTTTTACTTCATCGCTCAGTAATAAATTTTCCGGTGACGCATTACTGCGTAAGGCGTCTGCACCGTCATAAAACTCGGCGTCATCTGCATCCACATCGTTTGCAGGTGGTTTGCGACCTTGGGCAATTAAATGGTTTTTGGCACAGTTGACCGCAATACGGTAAAGCCAAGTGTAAAACGCGCTGTCACCACGAAAGTTAGGTAACGCACGATACGCTTTGATAAAGGCTTCTTGTGCACAATCTGCGACATCACTGTGGTTAGACACATAGCGCGAAATTAACCCTGCCACTTTATTTTGGTATTTAGCCACCAGCACATTGAACGCATTTTTATCTCCCTGCTGGACTCTTTTGACCAGCGCTAAATCTTTATCCTGCTCGCTCATTCGAGCCGGCACTCCTCTAAATGCTTAATATTTTTATGTGCTTAGCTAATTTAACTGCTTAATCAGACGCACGAACAAATAAAAAGTTCTGTTCTTGGTAAAATTTTTTTAAACTTAGCCTCAATTGAAAGCGTTTACTTTAGCTTACTCAAAGTACAAGCTCAAAATTCCGCATAGGATCCTGAGGTTTCATGACTCAATCACACACGAGTCACCACACAGATGTGGTGATCATCGGCAGTGGCGCTGCCGGACTTTCTTTAGCTTTATCGTTAGCACCGCATTGCAACATCACTGTGCTCAGTAAAGGTGCCTTAAAAGAGGGCTCCACTTTGTATGCCCAAGGTGGCATTGCTGCGGTTTTTGATAAGCAAAATGACTCTGTGGAATCTCACGTAGAAGATACCCTTAAAGCAGGTGCTGGCCTGTGTGAGCGTGCCGCGGTTGAATACACGGCCAATAACGCAAAAACCTCCATGCAATGGCTGATTGAGCAAGGCGTTCCTTTTGATATGGAAAGTGATGCCCAAGGGCAGTCGCGCTTTCATTTAACCCGCGAAGGCGGGCACAGTCATCGTCGTATCTTGCATGCCGCAGATGCCACTGGCAAAGCCGTACAAAGCACCTTGATTGAGCGGGTGCATGAGCATAAAAACATCACCCTGTTAGAATATTACAACGCCATAGATTTAGTCACAGATCAAAAACTTGGTGATGCCGGCAAGCGTTGCCATGGCGTATATGCTTGGAACTTAAAAGCACAGCGTGTTGAAACCATCCATGCCAAATTTGTGGCACTTGCCACAGGCGGGGCAAGCAAAGTGTATTTGTATACCTCTAACCCTGATGTGTCATCAGGTGATGGCATTGCCATGGCTTGGCGAGCAGGCGCACGTGTGGCTAATATGGAATTTAACCAGTTTCACCCGACGAGCCTGTATCATCCTGAGCTACAAAACTTCCTCATCACAGAAGCCATGCGTGGCGAAGGCGCCTATTTAAAGCGCCCGGATGGCACCCGATTTATGCCGGATTTTGACGAACGAGCTGAGCTTGCTCCTCGTGATGTGGTAGCAAGAGCCATTGACTATGAAATGAAGCGCCTTGGTGCAAACTGTGTGTATTTAGACATTAGCCACAAAGACGCTGAGTTTATTATTGAGCACTTCCCGACCATTTACGCTAAGTGTTTAAGCGTGGGGATTGATATCACTAAACAGGCCATCCCAGTGGTACCTGCGGCGCATTACACCTGTGGCGGCGTGATGACAGATTTTAATGGTAAAACCGATCTTGATAACCTCTATGCCATTGGTGAGGTAGCTTACACTGGGCTTCATGGCGCTAATCGTATGGCGAGTAACTCTCTATTAGAGTGTGTGGTGTTTGCTCATGCGGCAGCCAAACACATTCTTGCTGCACTGAACGAGGCACCTTTACCAAAAGCCATTGAACAATGGGATGAAAGCCGTGTCACCAACTCAGATGAAGAAGTCGTGATCACTCACAACTGGCACGAGCTAAGACTCTTTATGTGGGATTATGTGGGCATTGTGCGCTCCACTAAACGCCTAGAACGCGCGCTCAGACGCGTGGAGTTACTGCAACAGGAAATTAATGAGTACTACGCTAATTTCCGCGTCAGTAATAATTTATTAGAGCTACGTAACTTAGTACAAGTGGCTGAGCTTATCATTCGTAGTGCCTTATCACGCAAAGAAAGCCGCGGCTTGCACTACACCTTGGATTACCAAGACACGCTCGATGACTCTAGTCCAACGATTTTGATGCCAACCACTGCTTCGAGTGGATTAAACGTCTAAGGTGTGCCTGCGCCTTATCACAACAGGTGAGGCGCACGATACAAAGCTTACGCCCTTTCTTAGTAGCTAGATGCAAAAACACCACTTGCCCTAAAATCACACTTGCTGGATGCACCCGCCCTGCCATAAAAAGGTGCGCCTTCTTAGTCGTGTTTTCAACCTCAGTTGTTTGGCTGTTATGGCTAAATGCTAAGATACTCACCTCACAACCCGTTAATTGAATAAGC
>JBGTXC010000052.1:0-13538 GCA_041937835.1 Alteromonadaceae bacterium
AACCATTAAGTAATAAAACCAAACGAGGTGACTCTATCGAGTTATCTCGTTTTTTTGTTTTTGGTGATAGCAAAGAGATGAGAGAGAAAATTAGAAAAGTGTTCTTTGGACTGAAGTGCCCTTACAAAAGAAAGGATACAAGCTAAAAGATAGGACAGAGAAAGGATGACTTGAATACTTAAGATTTGATTCAAACCATTAGCAACAAAATAACTATCATAAAATTGATTTAAAGATTCAAGCATATGCCCTCCTTCGAAGACATATGCTAAAAAGAAAACGACTAAATAACAATTAGATAGTTGTTATTGGTCCTTTTTTTTCGTTGGATTGATAATTACAATCCCGCCAGAACCTGCCAAAACCACATCATTTTTATCAACCACTTTTCCATCGAACGCCACAGAGCTCATAAGTAACATTAGTGCTGTCATGGTGATTTCCTTATTATTTATAAATTAAAAATGGATTCACCAGATCATCAGCAAGGATCGCACCAAGAACATTGTCAAATATCAGTCACTTAGCATTCATCAAATGGCAGAGCCCGCAAATTCTGCCTTTGAGCTTTTTATATTTTTTGTCGCTTTGCGTTTAAGTCATGAAAAGAGCGCTCAAAGCTGCATTAATTTGCCGCTATATGGCAGTTTTTCGCCACTATTCAACATGCTGCAAAGATCACAATCACATTTTTGAGTAACTTATCCCTTTTGACTAAACCTTATGAGTTGACTACATGCATTCAGAAAGCTAAATAAGACACATATATTTATGCGGATTTGGCGTCTCCTTTTTTAACGTTCATCACACCTTAGTTCTATTTGATCAAATAACTGTAAGATATAAGTGCACATACATCGTTATTGGCTATTCCTCTTGATCACGCTTTTCCGCTTAAATGCTTACCTACAGCACAGCTAGAACTTGCCAGTGGCATTTTGCTATACTGCGCCAATACTTCCACAGCCTGTTTGGCTCAGCGTTTAAAGGTAGCGTCAATGGCACAGCGCCAAGGTAATTTGTTCATTATTTCTTCTCCATCGGGTGCAGGTAAAAGCAGCTTAATTGCCTCACTTTTAAAAGAACACACGGACATGATGGTTTCTGTGTCGCATACCACACGGGATCCTCGCCCAGGTGAAGAAGATGGCGTTCACTATCATTTCGTAACCAAAGACGCGTTTGAAACCTTAATTGGTAAAGGTGACTTTTTAGAATGGGCGCAAGTATTTGAAAATTACTACGGCACCTCAAAACAAGCCATTGAAGCAAAACTCGCTGAAGGCATCGATGTATTTTTAGACATCGACTGGCAAGGTGCACGTCAAGTGCGTGAGTTACTGCCCAGTGTAACCAGCATTTTCATTTTACCGCCATCACGCGAAGAGCTAGAGCGCCGCCTTCATGGCCGTGGCCAAGATTCGGTTGAAGTGATCAATAAACGTATGGCGCAAGCGCAGTCAGAATCATCTCATTACAACGAATACGACTACGTAATTTTAAATGATGACTTTGATACCGCCTTGGGCGAACTCACTACCATCATCAAAGCTAAGCGCCTAACCGCTGAAAACCAAAGTATTCAGCACGCGGATATCCTCAGCGCTTTGTTAAACTAATCCGATAAAAGGCGCTTAAGCCTCTTGGCGTGTAACCCTCATTGGGATACACTATCGGTTGCTTAAAAATTTTAATTGGAGTGCACAATGGCTCGCGTAACTGTTGAAGATGCAGTAGATAAAATCGGAAACCGCTTTGACTTGATTTTGGTTGCAGCACGTCGTGCTCGTCAAATCGCTAACCAAGGCAAAGATCCTATGGTTGAAGTTGAAAACGACAAACCGACCGTTATTGCACTACGTGAGATTGAAGAAGGCTTTATTACTAGCGCATCGCTTGAGCAAATCGAGCGCGAAGAGCAGCAAAACCAAGAAGCTGCTGAAATGGCTGCAGTTGCCGCCATTATTGGTAACAACCAATAAGCTCAATTCAATTTAGAACAAGCCGCATTTAGTGCGGCTTTTCTGTCTCTGGCGTTTGCTTGGATTCATTTCGTCCTTTGTACCTTCTTGCCCTTGAATCCCCTGTGGCAAAGCCCAATTTTTGATCGTATATTCCTGTTATTACAGGTCAGTTAGTCGATTCCCTAATCGGAGCGTGAATGTATTTTTTTGAAGGCTTAAAACAAAACATTGCTAATTATTTGCCTGAGCAAGATGTTGAACTCGTGCAAAAAGCCTATGTGCTTGCCCGTGAGGCCCATGAAGGCCAGTCGCGCTCAAGTGGTGAACCTTACATCACGCACCCCGTAGAGGTAACGCAAATACTCGCCAACATGCGAATGGACCGCGAAACCTTAATGGCGGCCTTAATGCATGATGTGATTGAAGACACCGACTTCTCAAAGCAAGACTTAGCCGATATTTTTGGTGAAACCGTGGCCGAGCTGGTTGAGGGCGTGTCTAAGCTGGATAAAATCAAGTTCAAAGACAAGCGCGAATTCCAAGCTGAAAACTTTCGTAAAATGATCATGGCGATGACGCAAGATATTCGGGTGATCTTAATCAAACTTGCTGACCGCACTCATAACATGCGTACGTTAGGGGCTCTTCGCCCTGATAAGCGTCGCCGCATTGCGCGCGAAACTTTAGAAATTTATGCACCCATTGCTAACCGTTTAGGTATTCACGACATTAAAAATGAGCTTGAAGACTTAGGCTTTAAAGCTCTCTATCCAATGCGTCATGCCGCCTTGCGCTCACAAGTTGCTAAAGCGCGTGGTAACCGCAAAGAAGTCATCAATAATATTCAGCAAGAAATCGAATCAAGGTTAGAGCAAGCCGGTATTTCCGCCGACGTACTAGGCCGTGAAAAGCACCTTTACAGCATTTACCGCAAAATGAAAAACAAAGAGCTGATGTTCAACGATGTGATGGACATTTACGCGTTTCGTATTGTGGTTAACAGTATGGATACTTGCTACCGCGTGCTTGGCGTGGCGCACAACTTATATAAGCCGATTGAAACCCGCTTTAAAGACTATATCGCCGTGCCAAAAACAAATGGCTATCAATCGTTGCACACATCCCTTGTTGGGCCGCACGGTATCCCAATTGAAATTCAAGTGCGCACCCAAGAGATGGATCACATGGCGGATAAAGGGGTAGCCGCTCACTGGATTTATAAAGGCGCGGGCGATAACACCGCAAATACTGCCCAACAAAGGGCAAGGCAATGGATGCAAAGTTTATTAGAGCTTCAGCAAAGTGCAGGTTCATCCTTTGAATTTATTGAAAACGTGAAAACTGAGCTCTTCCCAGAAGAGATTTACGTATTTACGCCAGATGGCCGCATTATCGAATTACCTATGGGTGCCACGGCTGTGGACTTTGCCTATGCCGTACATACGGATGTTGGTAATACCTGTGTGGGTGCACGTGTAAACCGTAAGCCATTCCCGCTTTCAAAGCCGTTGGATACCGGCGAAACGGTAGAAATCATTACCAGCCCTGGCGCACACCCCAATGCCACGTGGTTAAACTTTGTGGTCACAGGTAAAGCACGTTTAGGCATACGCAACTACTTAAAGAGCCAGGAAAACGAAGAAGCGATATCACTTGGTAGGCGTTTACTAGAGTCGGCCATGGGGCACCGTAAACTCGATGATGTGCCGTCAGAAACCCTAGATCATGTGCTTGATTACTACAATCTCACCACCACCTTAGAGCTACTCATTGAAATTGGCTCAGGTAACTTGATGAGCATGTTAGTGGCTAAGCGCTTACTCAACGCCAACAATGAAGACATCGACGAACAAGCCCTTGCCCAAAATGCCAAAGCGGCCATTGTGGGTACCGAAGGCATGTTAGTTAACTACTCTAAGTGTTGCCGCCCAGTCCCTGGGGATGACATTGTGGCACATGCCTCACAAGGTAAAGGCATCACTATTCACCGCCAAGAGTGTAAAAACATCAAAGGCTGGCAGAGTGAACCAACTAAGTATTTCATCGTAAAATGGGAAGACAACCCGCAAAAAGAATACATTGCAGCGATTCGCATTGAGATCATCAACCACCAAGGTGCTTTAGCGCGTTTAACCGCACTGATAGCGGCAACCGGTGCGAATACGGTGGAAATCACAACAGAAGAAAAAGACGGGAACGTCTACGCCATCAACATGAGCGTCATGGTCAAAGACCGTAAGCATCTGGCTAATATCATGCGCCGTATTCGCGTAGTGCCAGACGTTCAGCGCGTTACCCGTAAACGTATATAAGTAAGGATTTATTATGAACAAAGTTATTATTTCAACGGATCAAGCGCCTGCAGCAATTGGCACATACAGCCAAGCCGTGAAAGTAGGCACCGCCGTGTATTTAAGTGGCCAAATTCCTTTAGTGCCAGAAACTATGGAAGTGGTAAGCCAAGACTTTACTGAGCAAACGCACCAAGTATTTAAAAACGTGAAAGCCATGTGTGAAGCCGCAGGCGGTGAAATTCAAAACCTAGTAAAGGTGAATATCTTTCTTACTGACTTAGACAACTTTGCCACAGTGAATGAGATCATGAGCCAGTACTTTGTAACGCCTTACCCAGCCCGCGCTGCCATTGGGGTAAAAGCCTTACCAAAAGGCGTACAAATTGAGATTGACGGCATCATGGAACTGCCTTCCACTAACTAAGTGCAAGCAATCCAGCTAAACCTATAAAAGAATTAGTAAAAATTAAGTCGGTGGCGTAAAGTTATACAATAAACATAATGAGGGGTCAGGATGTTCAAAGCGCTGGAAAGCGGTGAAGTCGTACTTGTTCCACCAAGCAATCAAGCCTTAATGACATCACCTGATGAGGTGATTGCAGCACTTGACGCCTCAGAGTTTGTTGAATGCCAGTATAACCACGACGCCATCAGTCGCTACTGCAAAGACCCAGCAGCCCACAGCTCCATTGTGGTGGCAAAGCGCATTAATGCCAGTATGCGGGTTGAAGTCAGCGACGACAAAATGCGTGCTATCGCTACCTTAGTCACCCAACAAGGTGGTAAACCCCTTACCTTAGACGAAGCCAAAGCCATTATCGTACGTGCTGGCGTCTCCCGTGGTTATAAACAAATTTACCTCGAATCTTTATTAGATCACCAAGAGTTTGAGCCACCGGGTACGGAAGTCAGCGGTGATGTGGCTTTAGGTCGCCACCCTACTCCTGGCAAAGACTCACGGTTAGTTAAACAAGTCGCCACGCTTTCAGACCGCTTACGCCAACCTAAATTATTGCCCGATGGCCGAGTGGATATGCGAGACTTTGGCAAAATTGCCAGTGTTCGAGCAGGCACCACATTAATTAAGCAAGCTCCAGCCTCTCCCGGTAAAGAGGGCTACACAGTAACAGGTGAAGCACTCAGCGCTGAGGACGGTAAAAGCTTTCAATTGGTGGCGGGCGAAGGCACCGAAATCAACAAAGACAACCCCCTTGAACTGATTGCCACTGTGGATGGTATTCCGGTAGAGATAGAACACGGCATGCGCGTGGATGATATTTTCTCCGTGGATGAAGTGTCCGTTAAAACCGGCCACATTGAGTTTGATGGCAGCGTTGTGATCACCAAAGATGTCTCACCGAATATGAAAGTCATCGCCAGTGGCGACATCACAGTAATGGGGGCCGTCGAATCAGGTTTTTTACAAGCCGGTGGCAACATAGAAGTAAAACAAGCGGTGATTGGTCATTTAAACCATCAAGACAACGACGAGTCCCTCACCGCTCATATTGAAGCTAAAGGCGATGTAAGCTTATCGCATGCTCAGTACACGGAGATCATAGGTAAAAACATCACCATAGATAAAGTCGTGACTCACTGCCAATTAAGTGCCGATGAAACCATCACCCTAGGTGCAGGCGACGTACCTATGGGTAAAATGGTGGGCGGTGCCATCCTTAACGCACAGCAAGTTGTGGCAGGCATGATAGGCTGTGATTCCGGCGCCAAAACCCAAGTGTTTTTAGCCGCCAGTGCAGAAAATATCACAGCGGAATCTGAGTCATTACTGGGCGAGCTTGCCATCAGTAAAGAGCAGCTTGATTCACTGGAATCCGCCTACATCAAAACCGTAAAAGTCCCAGACGAAGAAAAACGCCAAACCCTGCTTGAGAAAATCAACGCCACCCGCGCACACTGGGAAAAACAAACCGAAGAGCTAGAACAAAAGATTTCCGCGCTCGATAACTCACTAAACCTCATGGTCGAAAACGCGCAAATTACCGCAAACAAAAGTCTCTTTAGTGGGGTGGAAATCAAAATTCTGGATAAAACCTTTACCACTAAGCGGGACTACAGTGCTTGCAAGGTCAAACTCATTGAAAATAAAGTAGAAGTAGTGTTTGATAACTAACACACTTTACCTTGCCCCCTAAGGACACGGATGGACATTAATTACCTTATTCTCATCGCTTTGTGTATTGCCTTTGTGTTTATCACGAGCAAACTGTCAGAGCTTGATGCCAAAATCTCCATCGTATTAAGCCAAAGCAATATTGCGTGGGAAGACTACTTCAACGAAGCCATTCACCAGCATATTTTAAAAGGCGACCTTGCCAAAGCCGCCATGACACTGCGAAAGCGCACCGGATTACCATTGAATGAATGCTTAAAGATAATCCGCGCGCACATCAAGCAAGCAGCCTAAGCCAATAATTGATGGGCCTCGTGCATGTCCGTTGGCCATACCCCAACTTGCACTTGGCCTATGTGTGTTTTTTGTAATAACAACATGGCCACACGTGATTGGCCAATGCCGCCCCCTATGGTGGCTTTAAGCTCACCGCTTAATAAACTCTGATGCCAAGGCTGGGCTAAAGCCGCCGTTTTCCCATGTAGTGCCATTTGTGTGGTTAATGCGTCTTTATCCACGCGGATCCCCATAGATGACAGCTCAAAAGCATCCTCAAGTTTTGGGTGCCACACGAGTAAATCACCATTGAGTCCTTTAAACCCTTCGCTTGTAACTGTGCTCCAGTCGTCGTAATCCGGTGCGCGCACATCATGCCTAGGTGCGCCATCAAGCTCTGCTCCAATCCCCATTAAAAACACACTGCCATGCGCTTTACAGGCGGCTTTTTCGCGCTCCTTGGGAGAGAGTTCTGGGTAATCCCGCACTAATTCCTGCGTATGAATAAAAGTCACCTCTTTGCTTAAAAACGGTGCTTTACCTGTGAGCGCGCAAACGGCTTGCTCTGTTGCTAACAAGGCTTGGTAAATCGCTCTCACCCGTGCTTTAAGGGTGGCTAATGTGCGTTTTTCTGGGGCAATCACTTGCTCCCAATCCCACTGATCCACATACACAGAGTGACGCTCACTGAGTGCTTCTTCATCCGGTCTTAGCGCCCGCATGTGAGTCAAAATGCCGCTGCCGGGGGCAAAATCAAAACGACTGACTAATTGGCGCTTCCACTTGGCTAATGAATGCACCACCTCAAAATGGCGCTGGGGCAGTGTTTTTACTTTTACTGCAACGGCTTGCTCTGTGCCGCTTAAGCCATCTTGAATGCCAGTGCCAACCTCACTCAGTAAAGGGGCTTCCACCACAGTGAGTGATAACGCTTCTGCCAGCGCTTTTGAAAAGCGTTGTTTGCAAAGTTGAATTTCTTGTTGGGTTTGAATGTATGTATGCATGATGTGCTCCTTTTTTATTTAGTATTCAACCCAAAAACAAATAAATTCAATGCCATCTAACAATTAAAGCCAATCACAAATTGAATCATTAATTAAAAGGTGCTTTTATTAGATATAAATCAAAATAAACCACACTTTGCCATGCCTAATTACGAAATCGATAATCTCGATAAATCCATCCTTCACGCATTATTAGACAATGCTCGTACTCCTTACGCTGAATTAGCAAAGCGCTTTAATGTGAGCGCAGGTACCATCCATGTGCGAGTGGAAAAGCTGCGCCAAGCAGGCATTATTGAAGGCACGCAAATCAAATTATCTAGCCGTGCACTTGGGTTTGATGTGTGTTGTTTTATTGGCATTAACCTCAAACACGCTAAAGATTACCCAGATACTTTGGCAAAGCTTAACAACCTAGAAGAAGTGGTAGAGGCCTACTACACCACAGGTAACTACTCGATTTTCATCAAAGTGATGGCGCGCTCGATAGAGCACTTACAAGAGCTACTCATAGGTAAAATCCAAGCGATAGATGCCATTCAGTCCACTGAAACCCTGATTTCTTTACAAAACCCAATTCAGCGCCCAGTGAGTGTGATGTCACTGTGATATCGCGAGCACTCAGGGTATAATTGCGCCCCTATTTATTCTGGGGTGCAGTATGGAACCGAATCGTTTTCAGCGTGTTAAGGCGGTATTAGATCGTCGCCAACTTGATTTATCTGTGTGTTTGGATGAGGTGCACAAGCATCATAATCTTTCCGCCATTGTGCGCACCGCAGATGCCGTGGGCATTCATAATGTGCACGCTGTGTGGCCAAAAGAGCAACGCCGGTTAACCAATAACACCTCGGGTGGCAGTAAAAACTGGGTTGAAACCCACATGCATGACAATGTCAGCGATGCCATCGGGGCTGTGCGTGCACAAATCCCAGGTGTGCAAGTGCTTGCGACTAACTTATCGCCGAGCGCCATCGATTTTCGCGAAGTGGATTACACTAAACCCACCGCCGTGATTGTAGGGCAAGAACGCACAGGCATTTCTGACGAGGCACTTGCTCTTGCCGACCAGCATATTGTCATTCCGATGCAAGGTATGGTGCAGTCGTTAAATGTGTCAGTTGCAGCTGCCTTGATTTTATATGAAGCCCAGCGCCAACGTGATATTGCAGGGCTGTACGAGCGCGATATGTTAGCCCCTGACATTAAACACAAACTGCTGTTTGAAGGCTGCCACCCTATTATCGCAGAGCGCTGCCGCGCTAAACACTTGCCTTACCCACCACTTGATGAGATGGGCGAAATCATCGCAGATGATGCGTTTTGGAACACTTTAAGGTATAAAAAACAGTAAGTTACTTTTTACTAAAATCCCCATGTCGCATATCCAATTAACGCAGTATCCAATTGATCAACTCAAAGGCGTGGGGCCAAAGCTCAAAGAGCGGCTAACTAAATTGCACATTCATACTGTGCAAGATGCCTTATTTCACCTGCCGCTACGCTATGAAGACCGCACTCGGATCACGCCCATTCACTTGCTGCAACCTCACCTGCACTTAGCCGTCGCAGGTGAAATCGAGGCCTGTAATATTCAGTTTGGTAAACGCCGCTCGTTAATGTGCGTGATAAACGATGGCACAGGCCGCATTACCCTACGATTTTTTAATTTCAGTGCAGCGCAAAAAAATGCCATGCAGGTTGGTATGCAAATGCGCGCCTTTGGGGAAATCCGCCGCTGGCGTGCAGGGTTGGAAATTATCCATCCGGATTACAGCGTGTCTGAGCAAGGTACCGTACTTGATGTAAACGACACCCTCACAGCTGTTTACCCTACGACAGAAGGGCTCAAGCAGTTATCCCTACGCAATATTATTGATGGCGCCATTGATTTACTTGAGCGCCATGACATCGAAGAGTTACTGCCAAAAGCGTTTCAAACCGGTGGGTTAAGTTTAAAAGCGGCATTACTCACTTTGCATCGCCCAGCGCCTGATGTCAGCATGGCTTTGCTTGAAGAAGGGGAGCACCCAGCGCAGCTAAGGCTCATTCAAGAAGAATTACTCGCCCACAGCTTGAGCCTATTAAAATTACGTCAATCCGCCCAAGCCCACCATGCGGTGCCACTGAAAGCGAATCACACCCTAAGCCGTGACTTTTTGGCTCAATTACCTTTTAGCCCAACTCAGGCACAAGCAAGGGTAGTCAGCGAAATTCACCACGACCTTGCCAAGCCCTTGCCTATGCTGCGTTTAGTGCAAGGGGATGTAGGCTCAGGTAAAACCTTAGTGGCAGCCTTAAGCGCCTTATGCGCTATCGAAAATGGCTACCAAGTGGCGCTGATGGCACCCACTGAAATCCTTGCCGAGCAACATGCCAATGCCTTTGCTAACTGGTTTACCCCACTGGGTATTCAAGTGGCTTGGCTAAGCGGTAAAACCAAAGGCAAACAAAGAGAGGCGGCGCTTTCCCAAATCGAAAGTGGCGAAGCGCAAATGGTGGTAGGGACCCATGCCCTCTTCCAAGCAAAAGTCGCGTTTCAAAATCTCGCGCTCATTATCATTGATGAGCAACATAGATTTGGGGTGCACCAACGCCTGGCGCTAAGAGAAAAAGGCAAAAATGGGGACTCCTACCCACACCAATTAGTGATGACGGCGACCCCTATTCCACGTACCTTGGCTATGACTGCTTACGCCGATTTAGAAGTGTCCATCATTGATGAGCTCCCCCCTGGGCGCACTCCCATTAGTACAGTAGCCGTGCCTGATACTCGCCGCGATGATGTGATAGCGCGCGTTGCCAAAGCGGTGGCAGACGACAAACGCCAAGTGTATTGGGTGTGCACCTTGATTGAAGAATCCGATGCCCTGCAATGCCAAGCTGCAGAAGATGCTCAAGCTTATTTGCAAAGCATGCTGCCTGATTGCCGTATTGGCCTAGTGCATGGCCGCATGAAGCCAGACGAAAAACAAACGGAAATGGCGCGCTTTAAAAACGCAGAGCTAGATGTGTTAGTAGCCACCACAGTCATTGAAGTGGGCGTGGATGTGCCTAACGCCAGTTTAATCATTATTGAAAACCCCGAGCGCTTAGGGCTTGCCCAGTTACACCAATTACGTGGCCGTGTAGGACGAGGCGCTGTGGCAAGCCATTGTGTTTTACTATACAAGTCGCCTTTATCCGTGACCTCACAAAAACGCCTTGGCGTATTGCGCGATAGCACAGACGGCTTTGTTATCGCAGAGCGCGATTTGGAGATCCGCGGCCCAGGTGAGGTACTTGGCACCAAGCAAACCGGTATGGCGGAATTTAAAATTGCCGATTTAAACCGCGACCGCACTACAGTACTGCAAACTCGCCCAATGGCTCAAAAGCTCCTAGCAGAGCACCCAGATTTAGCCGATAAACTGATTGCACGCTGGCTGCCAGAGCGCAGTCATTTTGCTCAAGCCTAATTGCGCCGTTTAAGCAGTTCTACTCCTAATACTGTGGCGCGCTTTGGTAAACCAAGGAGCTTAAAAGCCCGATAGTACTTACTCATACTAAAAATCAGGCACAAAAAAACCGCCCGTAGGCGGTTTTTTTTCAATCTATACGCTTAGAACGAGTAGCTGATACCCACGCCTAAGTAATCTTTATCACCTGCACCTTCAATGTCGAAAGTAGTGTAAAAACCGTATACCTTAGCGTTTTTGTTAAGCTTGTAGTCAACGCCTAACGACATAACGTCGTTCTCAGCGCCAGCATCAAAATCAACGGTTTGGTATTGTGCTTTAAACGTTGTTTTATCAAGCGTGTAAGCTGCATTTACCATGAAGCCGTCTGCATCTGCGCTACCGTCTGTTTTTTCTTGCGTTTGGTACATTGCACCTAGTTTAACGCCAGCCACTTTACCTTGTACTGTGGCACGCGTGATGTCCATGCCTTTTACGTCGCTGTCGTTTGCAACTGACGCGTAAAGCTTGCTCTTTTTAAGCTTTTTGTCACCGTAAGTCACAGCAAGAGAGACACCGTTGTCGCCATCTACTGAATCTTCGGCAATTAAGCTACCGATGAATTTAAAACCATTGATGCTGTTAGAGGTGTAAGTGATTGAGTCACCTAAGCGGTTTTCACCTTTGAATAGGTTTTTGATGTCAGCTTCAAGGTCATTGAATAGGTCAATCTTACCTTGAGATTGCTTCATCGCCGTATCGTTACGACCGATCACTAGCTGACCAAAATCGCCTTTAAAACCAACGTACTGGTTACGTGCTTTGAAGTGGTTTTCCTTGTCTTCATCAGCCACGTCTACTTGCCATTCCATTTTGTACACAAGCTCAAAGCCGTCTGATACTTTCTCAGAACCTTTTACACCAAAACGTGATGCGTTGCTTTTTACTTCTGTGAATGAACCTTCACCTTCGTCAGAAGATTGTACAGATAAGTTAGCCTTACCATATACAGTGATGTCTGCCATTGCTGGCAAAGATAGAGAACCTAAAAGCGCAAGTGCTAAAGTCGATTTAACAAATTTCATTTCAGTATCCTTTAAAGGAATCATATTTTGACACGGGGCAAATTGTGTCAGTGAAAAATGACACTAATATGACAAGGGAAATATTTTTTTCATTATATCGACTTTTTTATGCAATCAAACTGTCACCAAATTGAAAACTTTATAGTTATTAACCAGTTAAGTTTAATCTTTAGCCACTTTATCCGCTAAACCGGCGAGCAGATTAACCACTTTTTCAACAAAGTCTTGCTGCTCGTTATCTCTGTGGGTGGCCACATAGACTTCACGGGCCGTGTCAGCGACTGTCTCCACGCAATACAACTCCCCACTGTCTAAGTAAGGCTTGGCAAGCACCCAAGGAATAAAGGCAGAGCCGCCACACTGTAAAATCAAATCTAGTGCGATACGCCCTGTGCTGGTTCGGAAAAACGGTGGAGTTTTACCTACGTATTGCTCAGCATGCCAAAGTGAAAACCGCGTTCCCCAGTCCACATACACGTATTGGTTTTGGAAGAAGGTCTCACGGGTGCAATCACTGAACGTAGACACAGGCACGATCGGTAGCTCAGCCACTTTATCTATGCGCACTTCATCCACTTTAGGCGGATCAAACAACACCGCCATATCTAAGGTGCGTTCTAACAGCAAGCGTGTGGTTTCGGCTTGGGTTTTCACTTCAGCCACAAGGGATACCCCAGGCATGGCGCTGACCATGCTACTGATACCAAACTGCAAAAAGCTATCCCAAATGTTTGGGGTGCCGGTCAGTGAAATTTGCTTTTTCATACCATCGGCTAAAGCCACATCCACTTTGGCGCGTTGCACCCCAGTCACAATCAAATGGGCATGGGGTAATAAGCGCTCACCCGGTGCCGTTAACTGAATATTGTTGCGCTGGCGTACAAATAAATTCACCCCCAATGATTGCTCTAGTTGGCGAATGCGAAAGCTCACAGCAGACTGTGTAATGTAGAGGTTTTCAGCGGCGCGACCAAAGTGACGCGTCTTCGCCACTTCAATAAATGTCTTAAGCAGATCGATGTCCAATTTTGTTCCTTACGATAAAAATTTTTTGTTTAAATTTTTAAAATCCCTGCGCCATACTCGCCCTAACTCCACTTGTGATGAGGCACTATCATGTTGAGTAACGAACGCCAAGTTGTAAGCCAGGCTTTTGCCTGCGAAAAACGCTTTTACGATGATGCTAATTTTCCACGTGGCTTTAAGCGCAGTGGCAATTTTACGCTCACCGAAGCGGAACTACTTGAAGCGCATGGAGCGCTTTTAAAACAACTTTACAATCACGATGTGCAACCAGCAAACGAGTTGCAAAAGCACTTTTTAAGCGTAATGAATGGCGAAACACCT
>JBGTXC010000053.1:0-13383 GCA_041937835.1 Alteromonadaceae bacterium
GATGGTGCGTGCCTGTCACACTGTGGCAGGCACTAAAAACGCTTAATTCATGAATGGGGCAAAGGCATCACTGGCATAGGTTTCTAGACCGTCTGGCGTTTGGCTAATTAGATACACTGGCAAGTTATGCTCTGCAGCAAACGCTTTGGCTTTCTCTGTTCCCATCACAATGATGGCGGTGGCTAAGCCATCTGCCGTCATGGCACTTGGGTGTAATACCGTCACAGACACTAAATCTTGCTCAATCGGGTAACCTGTTTTTGGATGAATAAGGTGGCTGTATGTGGTGCCATCTAACTCGTAAAAAATACGGTAGTCCCCAGAAGTTGCGACACTCATGTTTGCCAGTTGCATCACGCGATGGATAGCACGTTCGCCTGCGGTGGGCTCTTCAATGGCAATGGTCCACATTTGGCCGTCTGGTTTAGTGCCTGATACGCGGATTTCGCCGCCGATTTCAACCATGTAGTTTGTTAAGCCCAAGTACTCTAGGTGCTCTGCAACAACATCAATACCATAGCCTTTGGCAATTGCAGACATGCTGATTTCAAGATCGTCATGGGTTTTAGCAACACCGTTTGCATCAAGAATAAGCTTATCCACACCAATTTGACTCAACATAGTATTAATGGCGTCTTCACTGGGTACTTGCGATGGGCGATTGTCTGGACCAAAACCCCATAAATCAATCAGTGGCCCCATGGTGATGTCCAGAGTTTGCGTTTGCTCACCCAAACGAATTGATTCTGCCAGTACTTTTCTAAAATCTGCTGAAGGCGTCATCACTTCACCGGCACTTTGACGGTTAAAACGATTGATTTCCGAGTCTTCAATATAAGTAGACATAGACTGGTTTACGACCGCCAATAAGGCTTTTACGTCACCATACAGGTTGAGCTCTCGCAGTTTTGTTTCTGGCACAAACACTTTTACGTTAAACGTGGTGCCCATGGTTTTACCTTGCAGTAAAACCTCTTTGTATCCAGGGTATTTATTGGCTTGGTTATTTTGGCCATCACACGCACTTAGCAAAAGCACTAAGGTGGCTAGGGTTACAAAACCAAAAATGTATTTGAAAAGCTGCTTGTTCATGCTGCCATCTCATTGTTATCAAAATAAAAAAGGCTTCTTGCAGTATACTCTACAAGAAGCCTTTTTAAATCGTCTAACTGTATTAAGTTAGTGATTAGCCACCGAAGTCATCCAGTAGGATGTTTTCATCTTCAACGCCTAAATCTTTCAGCATGTTAATTACAGCCGCGTTCATCATTGGAGGACCACACATGTAGAACTCACAATCTTCTGGTGCTTCATGATCTTTCAAGTAGTTTTCATAAAGTACGTTGTGGATGAAACCTGTGTAACCTTCCCAGTTATCCTCAGGCTGAGGATCTGACAGTGCAACGTGCCACTCGAAGTTGTCGTTGTCAGCCGCTAGGCCGTCAAAGTCTTCAACGTAGAACATTTCACGCTTAGAACGTGCACCATACCAGAAGGTCATCTTGCGGTCTGAGTTAAGACGCTTAAGCTGATCAAAGATGTGTGAACGCATAGGCGCCATACCAGCACCACCACCTACAAACACCATTTCTGCGTCAGTATCTTTCGCGAAGAATTCACCGAACGGACCAGAAATTGTAACTTTGTCACCTTCTTTAAGCGACCAGATGTACGATGACATCTTACCGCACGGTAGGCTTAGGTTGTTTGGCGGCGGCGTAGCAATACGCACGTTTAGCATGATCACACCAAACTCTTCTGGGTAGTTAGCCATTGAGTATGCACGAATGGTTTCTTCGTCCACTTTAGACTCAAGGTTAAAGAAGCCAAAACGCTCCCAGTCTGGGCGATACTCTTCTGGAATATCAAAATCAGCGTATTTAACGTGGTGCGCAGGCGCTTCAATTTGGATGTAACCACCCGCACGGAAAGGAACTACTTCACCATCAGGGATCTTAAGCTTAAGTTCTTTGATGAAGGTTGCTTTGTTATCGTTTGAGATAACTTCACATTCCCACTTTTTGACCCCGAAGATTTCTTCTTCAAGTTCAATTTCCATGTCGCGTTTAACCGCAACCTGACACGCTAGACGGCAACCTTCACGTGCTTCACCTTTAGAGATATGGTCAAGCTCGGTAGGTAAGATATCACCACCACCTTCTTTAACGTGAACGCGACACTGGCCACAAGAACCACCACCGCCACACGCAGATGAAATAAAGATACCTGAATCTGCAAGTGCGCCTAAAAGCTTAGCGCCCGCTTGCGTTTTAATGGCTTTGTCGTCATCGCCATTGATGCCGATTGTGATGTCACCGCTTGGTACTAGTTTAGATTTTGCCGCAACAATCACTAAAACTAGCATCACAACGATAGCGATGAATACACCAACACCTAATGTAATTTCATTCATGATTTATCCTCGCTTCGTTACAGTGAAATACCAGAGAATGACATAAAGCCAAGACCCATAAGACCCACTGTGATGAAGGTACTACCTAGACCACGAAGGCCATCTGGAATGTCTGAATACTTCAGCTTTTCACGAATACCTGCAAGCGCTGTGATAGCAAGCGCCCAGCCCACACCTGAACCAAGGCCAAATACCACTGACTCGCCAAAGTTATAGTTACGCTCAACCATGAAGGCAACCGCACCGAAAATCGCACAGTTTACTGTGATTAACGGTAAGAAAATCCCTAATGCGTTGTAAAGCGCAGGGAAAAATTTATCCAACGCCATTTCTAAGATCTGAACTAGCGCAGCGATCACACCGATGAAGGTCAAAAAGCGTAAGAAGCTTAAATCTGCATCAGCAAAACCCAACCACTCTAGCGCACCAGGAGCAAGTACTGCGTGGTACACCAAGTTGTTAACTGGTACTGCTACACCTAGTACGAAGATTACAGCAACACCCAGACCGATTGAGGTTTTTACCTTCTTAGATACTGCCAAAAAAGTACACATACCTAAGAAGAAAGACAGTGCTAAGTTTTCAACAAACACTGCTTTGATGAATAAGTTTAAATACTGTTCCATGCCAAGCACCTTAACCTTTTGCTTCTACTTGGTCTTTCTTAAAGGTACGTAGTACCCAAATGAAGAAACCAATGATAAAGAATGAACTAGGTGGCAAGATCAATAGACCCATAGGTTGATACCATCCACCCTCAGAAACCAATGGCATGATTTCTACGTCGAACAGTTTACCTGTACCAAATAGTTCACGGATAAAGCCAACGGTTAACAGTACTACTGAGTAACCTAAACCATTACCAATGCCATCAAGGAATGACATAAATGGCGGCGACTTCATCGCATAGGCTTCAGCGCGACCCATTACGATACAGTTGGTAATAATCAGACCAACGAATACCGTCAGCTCTTTTGCTGTGGCGTAGCTGAATGCTTGTAGGACTTGGTCAACCACGATTACCAACGACGCGATGATGGTCATCTGAACGATGATTCGAACGCTTGATGGAATGTGGTTACGCATCATAGAGATAAACAAGCTTGCAAACGCAGTTACCACTGTCAAAGCGATTGACATGATCAGTGCGTTTTTCATGCTTGAAGTTACCGCAAGTGCAGAACAAACACCGAGTACTTGTAATGCAATTGGGTTATTCGCAAATACCGGACCAAACAGGACCGACTTCATTTCTTTTGTATCAGCCATTATTTCAACGCTCCTTCACGTACACGTGCAAGGAAAGGACCAAAGCCCTGCTCACCCGTCCAGAAGTCAACTGTGTAATCCACACCGTTTGACGTTAAAGTCGCACCCGATAAACCATCTACTTTGTGCTCGCTGTCACCGGCAGTGCCTTTAACAACGTCGATTGGTAGCTCTTTGCCACGCCACGAAGCAGTCCATTTCGGGTTTTGAATCTCACCACCTAGACCTGGGGTTTCATTGTGTTTGAAGAAGTTTAAGTTCTTCACAGTTTTAGTGTCGCTATCAAGCGCTACAAAACCGTACATGATGCCCCAAAGACCGTAGCCTTGGATAGGTAGGATGATAGACTGAACAGAGCCATCGTCAGCTTTAGAAATATAAACAGGAGACTGGTTCACACGGCGTTGAATACCGGCAATGTCTTCTTCTTTCGAAAGCTTGATGCTCTTGTCTGCATTAAATTTGGTTTTTTCAAAGTCAAATGCGGCAATGGCGTCAATGCGCGCTTGCTCTGAATCAAATTCAACTAACTTGCCTGAGTCAAGGTCAACCATGTGCGATTCAATGTTCGCAGTGAATGTACCTTGTACGTCAGTCACATCAGTAAAGCCAGCGGCTTCAAGGATGTTGCGCTGAATGTCCAACATTTTGTTTTCTTGCTGCAGCGGGCGCAATTGCACAGACGCTGTAGACACGATCACTGCACACACTAAACATAGTGCGACAACGACGCCTAGCGTTTTACCGATTGATTCGTTGTTACTAGACATTGCGTGCTAACCTCCTCTTGATGTTAGACTGCACAACAAAGTGGTCAAATAGCGGAGCAAACAAGTTAGCAAATAGAATCGCTAACATCATACCTTCTGGGTACGCTGGGTTCACAACACGAACCATTACCACCATAAATCCAATCAAGAAGCCGTAAGCCAATTTACCTTTGTCAGTGAATGACGCAGAAACTGGGTCGGTCGCCATAAAGAACATACCAAATGCAAAGCCACCTAAAACTAAGTGCCAGTGCCACGGCATGCTAAACATAGGATTCGTTTCAGAGCCTACTAGGTTCAACAAGGTCGCTGTTACTGCCATACCAATGAGTACACCAGAAACAATGCGCCACGATGCGATACGCACGTAGATTAGGAATAAACCACCTAGGATAATTGCAAGCGTTGATACTTCACCCATAGAACCAGGGATAAAGCCTAAGAAAGCGTCCATCCAAAGATCCATGTTGTCGAAGTTAATACCCATAGTTGGGTTAGCTGCTTGTGCTAGATAAGTCGCACCAGAGAAACCATCTACTGCAGTCCATACTTTGTCACCTGAAATCTGTGCAGGGTATGCAAAGAATAGGAAAGCACGGCCAGCAAGTGCTGGGTTTAAGAAGTTACGACCTGTACCACCAAACACTTCTTTGGCTACTACAACACCAAAGGTAATACCTAGGGCGGCTTGCCAAAGTGGAATCGTAGCCGGCAGGATGAGTGAGAAAAGTACAGAGGTTACAAAGAAACCCTCGTTTACTTCGTGCTTACGCACTGAAGCGAAAAGTACTTCCCAAAAACCACCAACAATAAATACCGTGGCGTAAATTGGTAGGAAGAAACACGCACCGTAAGCCATCTTAGCGGCCCAACCTGAGGTCGCCGTAAGCTCACCACCTAGCGCTTGGAATAATCCAGCCTGCCAAGTTTGTGCAATGCCGTAGCCATCAGCAATGGCAAGTGCCGCCTGATGACCAATGTTAAACATACCAAAGAACATCGCTGGGAATGTTGCCATCCACACGAGGATCATAATACGTTTAAGGTCGATGTTATCGCGAACGTGCGTTTTGCCTTTAGTCACGTAACCTGGGGTGTAGAAGATAGTCGCAACTGCTTCATACAGTGCGTACCATTTTTCGTACTTACCGCCTGGCTCAAAGTTAGGCTCAATTTTCTCTAAGTAATTCTTTAAACTCATAGCTTAACCTTCCTTCTCGATGATAGTCAGGCATTCACGAAGGATAGATCCAAACTCGTACTTACCTGGACACACGAAGGTACACAACGCTAAATCTTCTTCATCCAACTCAAGTGCACCTAAGCTGATAGCACTATCTACGTCTTGGGCGATTAAATCGCGCAACAATAAAGTAGGAAGGATGTCTAATGGCATGACACGCTCATAGTTACCGATTGGTACCATAGCGCGCTTAGAACCACCGGTAGACGTTGTCATGTTGAACAAACGCTTAGGTGATAAGTGGCCAAGGAAAGTACGTGTCACAGAGAATTTGTTGCTGCCTGGTGCAATCCAACCAAATAGCTCTTTTTCACGACCTTCAAGCAGTACCGACACCTGAGTGTGGTAGCGACCTAAGAAGGCGTGTGGGCCAGTGGCATTCGTACCGCTAAGTACTGAACCAGAAATCACACGGTTTTCGCCTTCTTCAAGCTCGCCTGCAACTAAATCAGTCAGCGACATGCCTACATGAGTGCGAATTAAACGTGGGTTTTTAACAGCCGGGCCAGCTAGCGCAACAACGCGCTCAGAATAGATTTCACCAGTCAGGAATAAATGACCAAATGCAATCACATCTTGGTAGCCTAAGTGCCAAACTTGCTTCTCAGCAGACACAGCGTCTAAGTGATGAATGTGCGTGCCCACAAGGCCCGCAGGGTGTTTACCACCAAACTCATGCACTTCAACGGCAGGAATAGATGAACTAGGTACCGTGCTGCCTGCTTTTTTACATACAAACACCTTACCTTCGGTCAAGCGTGAAACCACAGCAAGACCAGCTTCAAACTCTGCTTGCTTCTCAGCAATAATCAGCGCAGGGTCTGCAGCGAGTGGGTTGGTATCCATAGCAGTTACAAAAACAGAGTGAGGCTGAGCGTCAAGCGCAGCTACTCGGCTAAATGGGCGTGCACGAAGTGCAGTCCACTGACCTGAGTTCACTAACTGTGTTTGTACCGTGTCACGGTCAAGGCTAGCAATGTCATTTACTGTGTATTGAGTAAATGTTTCTTGCTCATCACCTGACACTTCAATCACAACTGATTGAAGGACACGTTTCGCACCACGATTGATTTCTTTAACTACCCCAGCAGCTGGCGCAGTAAATACGACACCAGGATTCTTTTTGTCTTCAAAAAGAACTTGGCCTTTTTTGACTTGGTCATCCACGCGAACTTGCATGGTTGGACGCATGCCGATGAATTCTTCACCTAGCACAGCAACTCGTTTAACGGCAGGGCCGTCGTGAATCACCTGCTGAGGTGCGCCTTCAATTGGCAAATCCAGACCTTTTTTTATGTTGATCATACGCACTTGCATTACATTAACGGAAAGAAACTGAAAATCTGACCAATTGTGCCGCGCTCATTCATTAGGAGCTTGATCCTAAAAACGAAACCGCCGCACAATGAACTCTTCACATATCTTCGGGATTTTAACATTATTCAACCACACTATGCGAGCCTAATAGTCAAAAAACTAAGCGCTCCAGCAAATATTAAAAACCGAACAAAGTGTACAAGAAGCAAGCATTTGCGAAGTTTTAGGTGCTTATAAAAAGCTTGATTATTGGCATTGCGTGCAACACTTCACCCTGCACCGTTTAAATTCGGGCATTAAATCCTAGCTGCAATCCTTTTAAGCACACAAAATATAGACCAAAGCGGTAAAATTGCTTGGCATCACATCGAATTAAGTAATAAGACATAAAAAAAAGCCGCTTTAAAGCGGCTTTTTAAAATTAATCGACCATCTGAGCAATTGGCACTTCAGTGGCAACGTCTTCCTCGTAATCCACCCCATCTAAGCCAAAACCAAATAAACGTAAGAACTCATTGTGGTAACCCACGTAGTCTGTCAGCTCATCAATGGTTTCTGTGGTCACTTGCTGCCATAAGGCTTCAACTTGCCCTTGCACGTCATCACTCAGCTCTTTGCCGTCTTGGCGAAGACGCCCTTGGTCATCAAGGTTTTTTGTTGAGCTGTAGAGGTTTTCAGAAAACAACCCATAAATCTGTTCAATACATCCCTCATGGCTGCCCTGCTCTTTCATCACGCGGTAAAGTAATGAAATATAAAGCGGCATAATAGGAATAGCTGAGCTTGCTTGGGTCACAAGCGCCTTTAACGACGACACATACGCCTTACCATTTAAACCGCTTAGGCTGTCAGTGATGGCAGCAGCAGCGCGATCTAAATCTTCTTTCGCACGGCCAATGGTGGCTTTACCGTAAATAGGCCATGTAAGTTTCTTACCTATGTAGGTGTAGGCTGTGGTTTGCACGTCTTCGGCAAGCACATCGGCGTCTTTAAGCGCGTTTAACCACAGCTCCCAGTCTTCACCGCCCATGACTTTAATGGTGCCTGCGATTTCATCGTCATTAGCAGGTTCAACCGTCACTTCTTCAATTTGGCGCGTTGTGGTATTTAAGGTACGCGCTGTGTAAGACTGACCAATCGGCTTTAAAGTAGAGGAATAGACATCCCCAGTTTTTGGGTCAACACGACGCGGTGCCGCGAGAGAATAGATCACTAAGTCCACTTTACCCATTTCGTTTTTAATGGTGTCTATGGTCTTTTGCTTAATGTCATCAGAAAACGCATCGCCATTGATGCTTTTAGCCCAAAGGCCCTCTGCTTCAGCTGCCTTATGAAAAGCCGCTGAGTTATACCAACCCGCTGAGCCTGTTTTGCGCTCTGTCCCTGGCTTTTCAAAAAACACCCCTAAGGTGTTAGCACCTGAACCAAATGCAGCGGTAATGCGCGACGCAAGACCATACCCCGTTGATGAACCAATCACGAGTACATTTTTAGGCCCATTTTTCACTGGCCCTTGCTGTTTTACGTATGCAATCTGTTCTGCAACGTGCTTTTCACACCCCTTTGGGTGCGCATTCGTACATATAAATCCGCGGATTTTAGGTTTCACTACCATGTTTATTATCCTGATGGTTGGCGCACAATAATGCCCGCTAGTGTATCGACTTTATTGAAAAAACAGGTCTGATGAGGTTTAGCTCTGACCATTAAGAGTCAAATTTTGAACCACCTAAACACTTTGGTGACTCAGGCACATTGGCTTGCTGCCACTCTTCTGGGGTATAGGTGTGCATGGTTAACGCATGGATATAATGTGCTAGCTCTTCTTTTAGCGCTTCATTCACACTGCGATGACGCGCAAGTAAGCGTTTACCTGCAAAAGCATTGCTGACGATCACCACTTTAAAATGTGAGTCTGTACCGCGGCTGTGCATGTGACTTTCATTAATTACTTCAAGGTGGCTTGGCGAAAACGCCGCTGTTAATTTTTCTTCAATTTGGCTTTGCATATGTTTACTCATAGCCGCTAATAAATAGCGCGAAAAGTTAAATTCATTCTTGGCGTGGCTACTTTAGCACGCTTTGGTAACGCATGTTGATACGCAGATTGACTGGCGCCATGCATCACTAAACAACTGCCCGACTCAAGCGCTAAGTCCCATACTTCACGGGTGTGATTATGGCGAATTTTAAAGGTACGAAGGGCACCTAAACTCACAGAGGCAATCACAGGCTCAGGCCCAAGTTCTGGTTCATTATCCGCATGCCAGCCCATGGTGTCTTGACCACTGCGATACACATTAACTAAAACCGCGTTAAAAGGCACACCAAGCCAATCACAGAGTTTAGTGCGAAGTGCCAATAAAGGCTCTGGCCAGGGAGTGGGTGTCAGTTGTGTTTGCGAATAGCCATACTTTATGCCTTCATCAGCCACAAAACAGTCAAGCCGTGGCGTTAAATGGCGCTTACCAAATACTGTGACTTCGGATTGGCTTAGCGGCAATGCATTTTGTAAATACGCCATCATCCGCATTGCCTTATCTGGTGCAATTAATTGTGGGTAATAATCAAACCCAGGAGGGAGTGCCATGGCGTTATCTGCTCCCCACCACGTGGATAAAAATGATAAACTTGCCGTAATTGCAATTCATGACAGTCACCTTATGAGTACGGATGCCCGCTTAGGCAATCACCTTTATCAGTTAGAACGTTATCCATTAAATCAAAAAAACCGTTCTTTGCAGGCATGGGATGCCGCAGACGAACTGCTTATAGATCACGTTTTAACACACCATGGCGATAAAAAACGCATCTTTTTGATTAACGATCAATTTGGTGCTCTTGCGTGTGCGCTCAGCGGCAAAGTCACCGCCAGCATGTCAGACTCACGTATTGCAGAGCTGGGCACATTGCACAATTTAAACGCCAACGACCTGCCCCATGACTTTACGTTTATTAGTTCAGTTGTTAACGAATTACCAAACGCTGACTTAGTCGTCATCAAGCTGCCTAAAATTGCCGCCTATTTAAAACACATGTTGGCGCTTTTAAGCCAGCATCTGCCACATGGCACAGAGGTGATTGCAGCAGGTAAAGCGAAAGACATACGCACCAGCACCTTAAATCAATTTAGTCATTATTTAGATGAGCCAACCACCAGCTTAGCGGTAAAAAAAGCCCGTCTTATATTTTGCCAAGTGGCAAAAAAGCCTAGCCCAGTCCCCCCTTTAAAAGCCTGGCCTTTGGAAAACACTGACTTTTTAATTCATAACTACGCCAATGTGTTTTCAAGGGATTCCTTAGACATCGGTGCGCGTTTCTTTTTTAACTATTTGCCTAGCTCAAAAAAGAAACCACACATTATAGATTTGGGCTGTGGCAATGGTGTGGTTGGGCTGATGACGTTAGCCAAATGCCCTAACGCCAAAGTCACCTTTGTGGATGAATCTGCCATGGCTGTGGCGTCAAGCCAACATAATGTTGCCCACAACCTGCCCGACCAACTCGCCCAATGCCAGTTTATCCAAAACGACTGCCTAGCGGGGTTTAGTGATGAAAGCGCCGACATCATTTTATGTAACCCGCCGTTTCATCAACAAAACGCCGTAACAGACCACATTGCATGGCAAATGTTTAATGACGCCAAGCGCGTATTACGCACAGGTGGCGAGCTGCGCATTGTGGGTAATCGCCATTTGGATTACCACGAAAAGTTGAAACGTTTATTCGGCGGCTATAACCTGTTAGGTTCTAATAAGAAATTTGTTGTATTAAGCGCTAAAAAGAGAGCCTAATTATGCTTCGTAACATGCTTGTTTCTGCTTTTGTATTATTCACTGCAGCCTGTAGTCAGACCCCTAACCACCTCATCGTTGCCCCAGTTTACCAAGACGGAAAACTCGCAGATTTACCGTTAACCCTCGCGATTAGTGTTACTGACACTCGTAAAACACCGGCATTAAAGGTGCTTGGCCGTGAAGGTACCAGCTCGCTGGAAACGGTTGGTTTAAAAGCCGCGCTCAGCCGCGCTTTAGAAACGGCATTAACGCAACAAGGCGTAACACTCAACCCAGCTAGCCAAAAAATGATGCAGTTGGAAATCACCCACCTTGAAGCTGTGGTGGCGCAAAGTACGGTTAAACATACGATGGAAGCGGTGTTAGAGCTTAAAGTCAGCATTAACACGCAAAATGGCACCTTCAGTAAACTTTATAACGGCCAAAGCCAATTTGAAGCGCCGCTAAATTATGATGTGGCTAAAGTAGAAGCGGAACTCAACAAATCATTTGAATCTTTACTGCGCCGTATTATGACCGACGCTGAAATTCACGCTGCTTTAAAAGGGTAAGGTATGCGCTTTTTAATTGCTCTGTGCACACTGATGTTTGCCACTTTGAGTGTGGCAAAAGACGGTAAATTTGTGCAACCAAACAACTTATTCCCGCGGGTGCAGCTTAATACCACCCATGGCAAAATCATCATAGAGCTAGACCGCTCTCGTGCCCCTATCACAGTGAATAACTTTTTAGGTTATGTGGCGGCAAAAGAATACGATGGCTCTGTGTTTCATCGTGTAGAGCGTGATGACGCCAATGAAAAAGACTTTGTCATTCAAGGCGGCGGCTATGACAAAGACTACGACGGTTTATTTGAGCGCCCACCTATTTTTAATGAAAGCGGTAACGGCCTGAAAAACGACATGTATTCAGTGGCGATGGCCTATCAAGATGGCAAACCACACTCGGGCACCCGTCAGTTTTTCTTTAATATGGATGATAACGACCATTTAAACCCAGGTCGCGATTGGGGCTTTGCGGTGTTTGGTAATGTTGTTGAAGGCTACGATACCTTAGACACCATAATGCAAGTTGAAACCGGCTATAACGAAAAGTTGGGCTACTCCTTTATTCCAACTACGCCTGTGATCATCTACACCGCGGTTGTGCTGCCTGAGCAGCCACTTTAAAAGGAACGGATGTGCAGTCACTCATCAAGGATTGGTTACAACACTGGCAAGATAAGCGTCTTGCCAGTGTTTTTTTATTTGGGGTGAGCTCAGGCTTCCCTTGGGTGCTGATTGGCTCTGTGATGTCAGCATGGCTAAAAGACGAAGGCTTAAGCCGCTCAACCATTGGCTTATTTGGCTTAGTATTTGCCGTCTACAGCGTGAACTTTTTATGGTCTCCCTTGCTTGATGCCATCAAATTACCTTGGCTGAACAAACGCCTAGGCTTAAGGCGAAGCTGGATTTTACTCACTCAAGCTTTGATGTTGGTAGCAACGCTGTGGTTAAGCACCTTAACCATTAGCAATGGCTTATTTTGGGCCGCTTTATGCTGTTTTTGTATTGCCCTTGCATCCAGCACCCAAGACATTGCCATAGACGCCTACCGCATTGACGTATTTGCCCCTGAAGAAGGTGAAAAGCTCTCAGCCGCAGCGTCCATGGCCACCGCAGGGTGGTGGACAGGCTATGCCCTATTAGGCGCAGTGCCGTTTTTCTTAGCGGAGTTTATCGCCTGGCAGCACGTGTATGGCGTGTTAGCAGTGGTGATGGCGCTCCTTATGATTGCCACTTTAGTGGCTAAGCAGCCAGATAACTACCAGCAACAAGCACAGGCCAAATTAGGCATCCATATTCCACCAAAAGCGAATTGGTCAGAAAAATGCCGTTTGTGGTTAATGCACACCTTAGTGACTCCCTTCGCACAGTTTTTTAAAACCAATGGCGTTAAGTTAGCCCTTTCTTTATTGGCGTTTATTTTCCTATTTAAAATCGGTGAGGCCTTTTTAGCGCGGATGTCCATCGTGTTCTATAAGGAAATTGGCTACAGCAATGCCGACATTGCGCTCTTTTCCAAGTTAGGCACTGGGCTGTTAACCATAGTATTCGCGCTCGCCGGCGGCTTATTTAATCAAAAATACGGCATTGTTAAAGGCCTGTTTGTAAGCGGCGTGGCAATGGCCGCCTCAAATTTAATTTTTGCCCTCATCGCAGTGACAGGTCCATCACTTTGGCTGTATGGCTTTGCCATTGTGGTAGATGGCTTTACCCAAGCTTGGTCGTTAGTGGCCATGGTGGCGTTTATTTCCATGCTCTGCGACCGCGCCTTTAGTGCCACGCACTACGCCTTATTAGCTTCCATAGGTAATTTAGGGCGTACCTTAGTATCTGGTTATTCTGGAGTGGTGGTGGATGACTGGCTACATGGAAATTGGGCGTTATTTTTTATTCTTACCGCGGTAATGGTGATCCCATCTCTGTGCTTTTTATGGTTTATCCGTGGCACGCTTAATGAGCTAGAAGCTAAGCATAAAAAAACCGCATCTTGATGCGGTTTTTCTATGCGTTTTAAAGCAAGCGTTCGATT
>JBGTXC010000054.1:0-13087 GCA_041937835.1 Alteromonadaceae bacterium
TTTTGGGATTTGAAACTGGCAAACATGCCTATGAGTATTTTGCCTGTAAGACTGTGCGTTACCCTAAAAGTATGGTCATCAAGGGGGGATTCAAAAGGCTTAAAACGCTCTGTATCTACGCCGTTATACACCACATGGTAATGGGTTTTGGGTAGCCCAACGATTTTTTGATGAAAACGGCTCCCTGTATGTGAATTAGCAATCACAGCATCGACCCAGCGCCGAGTGATTTTATGCGCTAAAAGTTGCACTTTTTTTAAGGAATAATCTGTATTGCGCTCTGATGCAATGTGAGTTGGCGGGGAGCTTAAGAGCGCCGTGGCCACACGTGCGGCAATGTCAGCATCAAATAAAAAACTATGAACTAAATCAATGTTTTTTTCTTTGATGAGTTTGGCCAGTTTAAGCGGCACAGTCACATCAAACCTGTGCTCTTTTTTTATTACTGTCACATCAACGCGTTCAGCACATTGGCTTGCCAAAGGAATGTAATCTGATAAAGAACACAAAGTCACATTAAAGCGGGCATCTAAATGCTTTGTCAGTTCAACAATTTGCCGCTGCGCACCGCCAAACTCCAAATTACTGATCACAATTAAGACATTGCATGATGATGACTGTGTTGTTTGTATTGCCGTTGTAAGTGCTTGTTCAGAGCTCGTAAAATTAGAGCGATTACGATTAGATTTAAACATGCGATACCTGTCCTTGGACCTGTTTTTGTCGACTTTGGCGCCAATTTAGAAATATGAGTTTTAATGTAAACCAACTAGGGTGCTGCTTATTCGGTATGTGAACTCGCTTTAAAGTGAATGCATCATCACCAACATGGTTCACGCCATAATCCATGGTCACTGCCCCTTTGAATCCCGCCTTTTTTACTTGATTGACGACATCCTCTGAGTAGGCCCCATCTGGATAACAAAAATATTCATTATCGAGTCCCAGCTTGCTTAAATAAGCGCGATTGGTAGTCAGCTCATTGATAAGCTCGACCTCAGAACAGGCTGTTAAGCGCGTATGCGTATGAGTGTGTGCACCAAAATCAGCATCTGCTTTTTGACATTCATCACTACTGGCAATTTTAAAGCATTTAGGTAACCAAGGAGACTTCCCATGGATTGCTTCTAGTTGGCGTGTGCAGTCAAGGACGCACGCTTTGGCTGATGCATCATCAAACAAGGTTCGAATTTTTTTCCTAAATGATGCAAAGCTCTTTTTTAATGTGTCTTTATTATTCAAATCAAAACAAAATAAGTGGGCATGGCTTTTTAGTGTGACTGAAGGCTCACGTACTTGTTGCAAAGCAACGTCCATGCGATCGAATTCATAAAGGGTATTGCGCTCTTCTAACAGTTTAGAAATCAAAAATACCGTAGGTCTTACCTCAAAAGCTTGATGGATACGCTGAGTTAATAAAAAACTGTTTGCGTAGCCATCATCACACGTGATGACTAAAGGCGGCTTTTGAGACTCCTTCCTTCCCGCTAAAATATCAAATGCATCCTTTAAGGTTACAAACTGGAAATGCGCTGAAAGTGCTTGAAGGCAGCCTTGGTATTGGCTTAAAGGGAGTACATCCCTAAGGGGCTTAAACTTACACGATTCAGGTGATGTGTCATCGAGCACATTGTGGATGGTTAAAATAGTGACACTTGGCGCACTGAAACGTTTGAGCATAGCCCCAACGCCACAGGCAAAAGCCACTTTTGCAAGTGCAGACTGCAACTTGTATTTGAACACGTCACTCACTCCCTTGAGTTATTGTCACCATTAAATGTAATGCAAATTTACTATTTCGCAATTCTTTTACTATCTTTATCAGTGGCTTACTCATGGATGAGAATAATGAAGGACGTTTCTGTCAGGACTACCCCCTCCCAACTCAGTTATCTAACTGCTAAGTGGCAGTTTTTATTACTGTTAAGCACGTGTGTGGCACTTTTTCAAAGTGGTGTGCTTTATACCGTTTATTCCGGTGCCACCAGTAATGGCGAATACACTCATGGCTTTTTAGGCCTCTTTCTAGCAGGGTATTTTTTCTGGCAAAGACGGCAGGATTTCCGCTTCCAGCCCACATCTGTACTTTTTTACGGGTTTTATGTACTCAGTGCCTTAATACTTGTAATAAGCCAATGGCTTCATTTACAGCAGCTGGGTGTGTTAAGTGCTTTATTCATCTTGCTCACCCTCTTTTACGTCTGCTATGGAGCCCAAGGGTTAGAACATCATTACCGAGAATGGCTGATTTTGGCGTTATCTTTACCCATGTGGCACCCGTTACTGGTATTAACGCAAGCTTTGGCTGCCGAAGTCACATGGGCTATCACAACCTTTATGCCAGGAGTCACAAAAGAAGGTGTCTTATTCGTTACGCAAAATGGTGTGTTTGAGGTCGCTAAAGCCTGCTCTGGGCTTGGTTTTATCTTAGTTAGTAGTGTGCTTGCGTTATTTTTAAGCTTGCGGGACGACTTAAGTGTTAAGCGTACTCTTAGTCTTTTGGCCATATTTATTGCTGTGGCGATTATCGCCAATGCCATACGGATCAGCATCATCATTGCGGTAGGGCACTTTATCGGTATGGACAATTGGATAGTGCATGATCACTTGGTGTTTGGCTGGGTGCTTTTTGCCGTGATTATTTTTATCTGCTTGCCTTTTTATCCGTACCAAAAAAACACGCATACAAAAAAGATTGCCTCGACTAAACATAGCGGGGCATCGCGCATAGAAAGCCATGACCACCATTGGCGAATGTGGACTTTAGGGATGGTTGCGCTCAGTGTCATCCTGACTTGGTCAGATTGGCAAAATAGCGTGAGCCCGAGCCAAGCACACTTTTTGAAAACACCCGGCTCAACAAACCCTGTGTTTGCTTCGTTACCGGCACCAAGTTGGTTCGAAAGTCAGAACGATTTACCTAGTTACACGCAAACAATCAAAAAGCAGTGGTTAGAAGTCGATACAAATCCTGTGTACTACCACGCTACAGCCTTAAAAAAACAAGATGCAGAATATGATCTACATGCACTACTGAATACCTTATCAGCGAAGCGATTAGTGCATGACACACCCATATCAGAGCTTGACTGCGAGGCATGTCCTTTCACTATGCATTACTTCAAAGGTCGCCAAGGTCAAACTGTGTATTTATTAGGGTGGTTAGATGTGCGTTCTCAACAGCTTACAAGCCATGACGATATTCGACTGCATGCTTTAACGCATGCACTCATCCCGCAACGCTTTGCACCCACACTGCACCTAATGACATTTACAAGTAACAAAGAAGCGTCTTTAGTTGCTACTGAGTTCACTCATCAATTAAGCCTGTTACACAAGGAGCCTGTAACACTATGAGCAGTTTAGCCTGGTATTTTTATCGTCTACAAAAAATGGATTTACAGGAAGTGCTCTGGCGCATCCAATCTAAACTCGACAGCAAGCGTCATGCCCGTAAAGTGGCCAATAACTGGCGCCCTGTGCCGCAATTAGCCTTAAATAAACAATTAACAAGCCATTATTTTGATGATGAACAACACCTCAAGGGGTTTAAAGCACTGTGGCAAGAATCGCTTATCACATCCTGTGCGCCATTACTGCACGGCCAGTTTGAATACTTTGGTCGATTGAATGCACTCAACAGTGAATACCTTTGGCACTTTGACGTGCATAGCCAGGTTGTTGCCCCCCTTAAACCCATACAGCAAATAGATTATCGTGAAAGTAAGGTCAGTGGAGATTGCAAAGAGGTGTGGGAAGCGAACCGCCATACTTTTTTTCCAAAGCTTGCCGCAGCATACCGCGTAACACGCGACCCAGAATACTATGAACAGCTCATTATGTTATGGCAAAGCTGGTGTGATAAAAATCCCTACGGTTATGGGATGAACTGGCGAAGCCCATTAGAGCTGGGAATTCGTGTGATCAATTGGAGTTTAAGTAAATACTTGCTTGGGCACGCTAAGGCAAGTGAAGTCAGTCAGTTTGATGAGCAGGTGTATGCCCATTGTTATGAACTGTCTCGTAGTTTTTCAAAAGGCAGCTCGGCGAATAATCACCTTATAGGCGAAGCCGCGGGGCTCTTTATTGCTGCCATTCAATACCCTCAATTTAAAGAATCGTCTGAGTGGCGTGATAAAGCTTTAGCCGTGTTGCAAACGGCCTTTACTGAACAAATCGATGAGAACGGTAGCGGCACAGAGAAAGCCTTTGGTTATCAATACTTTGTTTGGCAGTTTTATGCGTTAGTGGTGTTTTTTAGTAGACTTGCCAATATCACCTTACCCAATGAGCTACTTAAAAGTTTTGAGCGCTACACTGACTTTATCGTGACTTTATGTGCACACACTGATAGTCCGCCATATTTTGGTGATAATGACGATGGCTTTGTGTTTGATTTAGGCGACCCTCGCGACAATCTGGATATGATTGTGGGCGTCACAAGTCACTTGCTCAATAAAAAACTCACTGTTTCAAGGCCTGTGACATTAACACAAACTGCGTTTTGGTTTGGCGCCACCTCACCTGCTGATGTCACAGTGAAGGCAATGAATGAGTCTCAGTATCTAAAAGGCGCTGAGCTCGTCATGTTGCAAAACCCAGCCACACCATTGCCTGCCAAAGTGGTCATGGATGTTGGGCGCCTAGGGCATGGAGCACTTGCCGCACATGGGCATGATGACGCACTGAGTGTGCTCATGTACATTCACGGCATGCCCGTCTTAGTAGATAGTGGGACCTTTGACTACTTTACATATCCTCATTGGCGACAATATTTTCGTTCACGCTTTGCCCATAATACCTGCGCCCTGAATGATGCACCGCACTGTATAAGCCAAGGTCCTTTTTTGTGGCAAAAAGGCGACACAACAAAACTGCTTGAACATGCATTTTTAGAAAAATCACACCATGCGATGGGTGCAAATTACGCACAGGGCAGTCACAATGCCTCTTTACAATGGCAAAGACAGATCACCTTAAGCCAAGAAACGTGCAATTTTGACATTGAAGATAGGGCGCTCAACCCCGAGCAAGGACTTAATAAGATGGTGCAATACTTCCATTTTTCGCCGCTTTGTCACGACTTTATCCTGAGCGAAAATGAATTAACCTTTAAGTTAGGTGACACAATACACGTGACATGCCAGTTTGCATCACACGCAAAAGCCACAATCCATCATGGTGAAGAAGGTCAAAAGCCGCTTGGTTGGTTCAGCGATACTTACCATCACAAAGTGCCAATCCACTCCCTTAAACTTAGTTACCAAGATAATCTAACGTCACCTCAGCGGGTGGGCTTTTCGTGGCATGCGATTGCTTAAAAAAGCGTCCAGTTGGCCAAAGCTTAAACTTGGTTAAACACCACGTTTTAAGCTTTTTATTGACCAGCATAGTGTCTTTGCCAAAACGTTCTTTTGCTTGCCAGCGGGCTTTATAAGGGGTGTGCTCACCTAAATAGTCATACTCATGCACACCTTCTTCAATCAACTGTGTGATCACGCTATGGCGCAAATAGTGGCTTATCCCTTTGATGCTATTAGGATCAAACGCCGCCTGCATGGCATAAAAGCGTTTATTTACGACATACCCTAACTGCATGGCCACCACGTCATCGCCAATGCTGAGTTTATAGAGCCTAAGCCAACCAAGGCACTGAGCTGCTTTAGTAAAACTTCGGTAAAACCCCATACGCTCTGGCCTTTTACTAAAAGCACCTGACTTCCCCTCACTTTGCCATCTAAGGCGATGCAAATTAAAAAAGCGTGTAAGGTCATCGTCGAGCGTGTCTTCATGGCTGAGTGTAATGGCAATAGTCTCACCGGTATTCACTAGACGCTGTTTTGTTTGGCGTATGCTTTTTTTAATGTTTTTACTCAAGCGTGACTGCCAATCGGCGCTTAATTGAATCGCAGAGAAACTGCGACTACGAGAATAACTCGCCAGATTTATGCGTGAATTAAGTGCGTGCAAAAAGGCATGGTTCGGGTTTGGCCACTCAGCTTGATTTGGTAGGTAGAAAAAGTCCCACTCTGGCACATTTTGTTGAAGGCATAATACAAACGCATCCACTAAGTTTTTCATACACACAGCTTGGTCTTTACGAACTAAAAAAGCGGGATACTCAGCGCCCGTGCCTTGATCTCCGAAGATGCGCAATGCATTGAAATTTATAGATAAAAAACTTTTAACATGTGATTGATAGCAAGGTATGAGAGCAACAACGGAGTCTTTTTCGTCATAACACACGAAGACTTTAACCTGAGTATGAGGGTAAGTGTGTAACCAATGCATAGCCCATGAGTAAGAACAAAATAACGGGTCGGCATCCGTATTTTTTATGAGATTTTGCCAATCGTGACTCACACTTAATAAGTCATTTTTAAGCTTAAATTCATATTTTTTATTTTCTGCGTCCTGCATGTTAGCTCCATATGACTATATTTAAAGCCTAATAACTAAATTAATATTGGTTTTTACCATGGACTCGTACAAAGGATTGCGCATAGGCGAAAGCAGCTATGCTTTTTTCACACGCCTATTAGATTTAAGCCTCATATATTCATCGCTTTTTATTATAGTCAATCTCTATGAGATTGAGCTAAGTAGCCAATATATTTTGGCTTATGCTTTAGTGTCTATTTTTTATTTGGTTTTCTCTGAAGCGCTCGGTGTGCAAAAGCGCTGGGGGCTCAACCGCATAAAAATGTTGTTTGCAGCCTTGTTCATTTCCGTAACCCTTGCTTTTATGGGGCTTCTATTTACGCTCTTCTCATTAAAGCAAGTCGAATTTTATTCACGTGTAGGTATGGTGGTTTGGTATATCAGTACCATATTAATTTTATTTAATGTGCGATATCTGTATGCCTATGTAAAACATGTACTTGTAAAGCGCGGTTATTTTAATAAACGTGTTGCAATTGTTGGCAGTACAGCGCTGGCAAAACGCCTTATACAAGAGCTTAAATCATCCAATGATACTAATTATAAAATTAAAGCCATATTTGATAACCGCTCAACTAAACGTATCGCTCTTTGCGATGATTCTATCCCCGTACTCAGTATTGATGAGTGCGTTACTCAAGCAAAAGCATTAAAGCTCGACATGATTTATATCGCGTTACCTTTAACTGCACAAAAACGAATAGATGAAATTGCAAAAGCGCTCGGTGACACCACGATAGATTTACATTTAGTACCCGACTTTTTAGTCTCTAATTTGATGCATGCACGCATCGATAAAATCGGTGAGCTGGATACCTTAAGTATTTATGAATCTCCCTACCATGGTACTAAAGCGTTTTTAAAACGTGCAGAAGACATTATTTTAAGCTTAATCACCTTACCTATTTTGTTGCCAATCATGGCCGTAATTGCTGCTTTAGTTAAAATCACCAGCCCTGGCCCCATTATCTACAAGCAGGTGCGTTATGGCTTAGGTGGTCAGCGTATCGATGTCTATAAATTCCGTTCAATGTATGTACATCAAGAAGGTAAAACGGTAGTACAAGCAACCAAAAATGACCCTCGTGTAACCCCTTTAGGGCGCTTTTTAAGAAGTAGTAACCTCGATGAGTTACCGCAAATATTTAATGTGCTCAGAGGCAGCATGTCACTGGTTGGGCCGCGTCCTCATGCCGTTAGTCACAATGAAGAGTACCGCGCCAAAGTAGAGCTCTATATGCTTCGCCACAAGGTAAAACCTGGCATCACAGGGTGGGCGCAGGTTAATGGATGGCGGGGTGAAACAGACACCATAGAGAAAATGGAAAAACGCGTTGAGTTTGATTTGCAATACATTCGCAATTGGAGCGTGTTGCTCGACATACGGATTGTGTTGCTCACCTTAGTGCGAAGCTTTTTTGATAAGAATGCGTATTGATTTACGTTGCATAGGAAGGGAAAAGGGCGCAAGCCCTTTTATTTTGCATCGCATCTTTGTGTTATTTAGGATGCTTTCCAGATTTTTTGCTCTATGCCTTTTGCAATTAAGTCACTGAGTGCCTTTTCAATCGCTTTTGTCACGCAAATATGCATTGGCTCATTTTCTGTATAACCTGTTTCAAGCTCAGCTAAGCGCTTATACGATAAAAACCGATAAAGCCCTGCATGCACTTCTTTGCTCAATACTTTTTTACTCGTTGCTACAGAGAGCAAGACTTGCCCAGTACGCACATCTACTGCGCGCAAATAGATTGAAATACTGTCTTCCCTAAATAGTTCAGAGCCACCTAAACCAAAATATTCAGCACCAAAACCACCGGTTTTAACGTTAGCGTCATAACTGATGATCCCGCCTTCTAAAATGATATTGGCCGTTTGCAGTGGTGGGAGCTCAGGTAAATTGTATTTTTCTCCAGCAGCGCGTCGTATCTTGCGCTCAGTGAGGATGCTTTGTAATCCTTCACGCTCGACTACGCGAAACCAACCAGAGTCATGCAAAGCTTGCATCAGAATCGAGTTTGCACCTTGCGTGACAGCCGTTGAAAAAGAACTCACATTCGCTTGCGGCTTGTATTGCCCTGTTTGATCTCGAAATGAGTAGACTGCCACGGGTATTTGCCCATCAGCTTTAGGTAAGTTAGAAAGGACTGAGGTTTCATTGCCTGTCGTGAACTCAGTGGCGTCTTGATAATCCGGAGCCACACTGCAGCCTGTGCCTAATATTGCCATTAAGATAATTGATACGTACTTCATACTGCTCACCCAAACCTAGGAATTTCAACTATGGTGATTTCACCACTGACAATATTGGTGATCTGCACCGTAATGCTATCCAGCCCTGAGGTGATCACTTGGATTTCATAATCGCCACTGACAAAAATTGAATCTTGATTAAAAACCGAATCTTCAATGTCTTCACCAAATGCCATATCAGTGATTTCTCGCACCATGCGGTTTAGATAGGTGCGCTCTAAACTCTCTTTAAAGCGTTCTGCATAGGATTGCTCCACCACAGGTGCTTTATGCTTGTTTTGTGATTGTGCTTTTTGAAGCAAAATGCTGCCGTTAAGTGGGTTGCCACCAAAACTTGGGTTGCGTGGTGTATACACGAGCTCTGAGGCTGCACTTAGAGTGCTGAAGAGTGCCAAACATAGGCCAAGGGGGGTTTTCAAAATCCATCTCCTTTTAAGTCTTGACTGTGGCTTGAAAACTGCGCTTTAGCGATGTGATCCATGGTCATCATGAGCGCAGCTTCTACTTGCGGTTTAATGGGGGTGATTTTTCTCCCTAAGAAGGTACTAAAAACAGGTTCATGATTAATACTCACAACTAATTGGGTGCCTGAACCTGGGATCAAAGTTTCTGTGAGCACAACGTTATTCTGCCCAGTGTTAGGCAACTCAGCCCACACCAATGCGTACTGGCGATAGAAGTCATGACCAACGCGGCTGAAGGTTTTATTTATAACTAAACCACTTAAGTCGATGTCACTAAAACTCAAAGGGCTAAATAACAAACTAAAGAGTAAAAGATATCGCTTCATAAAAAAGAGGGGGCAGGCCCCCTCACTCACTATCTTATTATTGTTGCGTTACGATGGCCGTATTAGCATCGCCATACTGTGCAATCATCACGGTATTACCGTCACCTGTGATGTGACCAGTCACTTGGTTGTCATTACCCATTTGCATCACGGTTAATGAGTTAAAGTCACCGTCCATCATGAATTCAGGTGATTCCATACCAACAACCATGTTGCCAACGCCCACTTGCATGATATCCACCATGTTGTTAGCGCCCGTCATCATGATGTCCACTAAGTTCAAGTCACCTGATTGCGTCACAGCTAAGCTGTTAGCATCATTCACTTCACCAGAAAGGGTGGCAAATACCATGTTGTCATTACCCATTTGCATCAGGTTAAGCATATTGCTATCACCCTGAGTCACAGTTGCTGCAATGATATTATTATCACCATTTTGCACGCCTGTGACGTTTGACATAGTACCTACAACATCAACGCTTACGCTGTTGGTATTACCCCACTGGATTGATGCAACGCCTAGGTTTTCACCTGACGACACAAGATTCGAGAAGTTGCTTGCGCCTACTTGGTCTTGGTATGTGTAATTACCAAGTCCATCGGTAAAGCTATCAGCTGCGTTATCACTGCCTGTTTGGCTGGTCATTGCCATATTAGCTTGACCAAAAACAGCGACTTGTGAGGCACTATTATTTGAGCCTGATTGCATCACAGAAAGGTTAGAATAATCACTGTAGAAAGTGTCTTGGTAAGCATTATTACCGCTGCCATCTTGCATGGTACTGTGTGATGAGCCTACGCCATCCATCCACTGCGTTGAAGTATTGCTTTCACCCATCTGATCAACCAAGATGCTTGCCGAGTAAGCATTGGATACAATGGATGTGGTATTGCTTGAGCCCATTTGCGACACAGAGGCCATGCTGTCATCACCATTATGGTTCATGCTGGCGCTGTTAGAATCACCCTCTTGCATAAAGGTAAGGCTATTAAAGCTGCCGGTCACATTGGTGACATCTAAGGTATTCACAAAGCCAGATTGCATTGCTTCTAACGTGTTCCAATCACCAGCAACGGAAATGATATCAAACTGGTTATAGAACCCTGATTGCTCTGCAAACACTGAGTTATCGTTGCCATAGATGCTGTCGATAACTACTTCATGCCAGTCTTCCATTTGCATGACATCAATCCAGTTGCCACTGCCAGCAACGTCATAGGCAAACATAAAGTTACCGCTACCATCGCTTTGCTCAACCAACATCACATTGGCGTCGCCTTCGACATCAGCAATGACTAAATTCGACATACCGCCCGCGCCAGTTTGAATCACTTGGTATTCGTTAAAAACGCCATTGGTTGAGATATCAATGAAGTTAGAATCACCGTGCTGCTCTAGATTAAAGAGGTTGTCATCGCCTGTGGTGTTTAAGGTCATGGTGCCTTGCATACCTGTTTGTAACGACGTGATGTCGTTTAGGTCACCAAGCGTATTCACAGTTAAGGCGTTACCATCACCTTCTTGCGTGGCATGCAACATGTTACCTAAACCAAGTACACTGGTTTGATTAGCAGTGACGGTATTCACGTTACTTGCGGCCTGTACTACAGGCACTACTTTTGATTCTTCAGCAAATGAAAAGCTGCTTGCGAGGCTGAGAGTCACTGCGATAGCGAGAGTAGATTTATAAAATTTCACGTTTTGCTCCTAGTAATGATTATTGCCGTTCTTGGCATATAAAAACGCGTTTTGGGATACAGCATTACTAGAAAACTCTGAAAAAAAGGTGGTGTGGCGCGCTACAAAATGCAAAGTAGGTGGGTGGCTAGTCCATTCGCCGAGAAAACCAATCCTTGTTACAAGCTACAGAAATTTTCGTAATTAATAGTATTCAATCCTTTGAAACATGACTATTGCACTTTTTTGTTATTCTTTTTTATCTCATTAAAACAAGTAGTTACAATATAAATCAGCGTGATTATGGGGACTGTAAATAACATGACTCACAAAAACGTATGAGGCATCGAAATTGCGTTTAGTGCCTGAAATACACACAAAAAAGTAGGGGAGTTACAAAAGGTTTCATCTAAAAATCACAAATCCGTATGAATTATTGCCTTAACACATAGCTAATTAGTGCAACAGGGTTTAATACTGCATGTCGTGTTATGGGAACAGCAACCCATTCCATTGCATATGAGTGGCTCTCAATTGTGCAAAGGAAAACAATTACATACAAAGGGACTGATCTAAATGAAACAATTCAAACCCAGCTTGCTGGCATCCGTTATTGTGCCACTTATTGGTTTTTCATCCTCAGCAGTACTCGCAAAACAACCTGAGTTTGCCAAAGACTCAGTAATCGTCGTCTATAAAAAATCAGCAAACTCAGCGCTTCGTGCCAATGCCCGCAACATCATCAAAGCGAAACTTAAAGATGTGAATGCAGATGGCCGTGACGATCGCTTTCAACATATTCTTGATGGCCGTTTAGCAAAGTTAGAATTAAAAGGCATGAGTGTTAAAGACGCCATTGCCCAACTTAAAGACCACCCAGCAGTTGAATACGTTGAGCCTAACTACCTAGTGTCTGTGGGTGCAACGCCAGATGATCCAGATTTTAGCGCCTTATGGGGTTTACATAATACTGGGCAAACAGGTGGGACAGCTGATGCCGATATTGACGCACCAGAAGCGTGGGATATTTCAGTAGGATCAGAAGATGTGGTTGTCGGTGTGATTGACACAGGTGTGGATCACTCTCACCCAGATCTTATGGGTAACATGTGGGCAAACCCTAATGAAATACCAGGTGACGGCATAGATAACGATAACAATGGTTTTATCGATGATGTCTATGGCATCAATGCCATCACTGGCAGTGGCGACCCAATGGATGACAACGGCCATGGTACCCACGTAGCAGGGACGATAGGTGCGCAAGGCAATAATACCGTGGGCGTTGTTGGCGTGAACCACGAAGTCTCCATGGTCGGCTGTAAGTTCTTAAGTGCGTCTGGCTCAGGCTCTACGGCGGATGCCATCACATGTATTGATTACATGGTGGCGTTAAAACAAAGCGGCGTTAATGTGCGTATCTTAAATAACAGCTGGGGTGGCGGTGGCTACTCGCAAGCGTTAGCGGATGCCATCACCAGCTCTGAGCAAGCAGATATCCTCTTTGTTGCTGCAGCAGGTAACGGTGCAGTGGACAATGATGCAAACCCACATTACCCATCAAGCTATGAACACGACTCAGTGCTTGCTATTGCCAGTACCACAGACACTGACAGCATGTCAGGTTTCTCGCAGTGGGGTCTCACCTCAGTGGATATGGGTGCACCGGGTTCAAACATTTTGTCGACCGTGCCTGGTAATGGGTATTCCAGTTTCTCAGGTACCTCCATGGCGACGCCACATGTGGCAGGTGCGGCTGCACTCGCTTTATCTGTATCACCTGATTTAACCTTCAGCGAATTAAAATCATTGCTGATGAATACGCTGATCCAGAAAAAGGTACGGGTGCTGTAAAAATTACTCCTGCGCATGATTTTAATGATTTTGAAGTTGGAAAAAGACATGATTTAGAGTTTATTAATATT
>JBGTXC010000055.1:0-12971 GCA_041937835.1 Alteromonadaceae bacterium
GTGTAGGACCAACCCAGTTACCTTTGTCGTATCCTTCTACTGTGCAATCAGAGCCATCTACTAAACAGGTCGCACCTTCGTCTTTGCCTTTTTGGATAAGTTCTAAAATGCGGCCTTTTGCAGCACTTGAGATTTGTGGGCCATAGGCTGCTTTAGGGTCATCCCATGCACCTGGGCGCACATTGGCAATGGCTTCTTTAAGTTCGCTGATCCATTCTTTAGATTGACCAACAAACACTGCAACCGAAATTGCCATACAACGTTGACCCGCCGCACCCACAGAGGCACCCACTAAGTTATTAATTAAGCGGTCTTTTTTAGCATCAGGCATGATCACCATGTGGTTTTTAGCACCTGCAAACGCTTGCACGCGCTTACCGTGGGCTGTGCCCGTTTTATAAATGTAAGAGCCAACATTCACAGAGCCAACAAATGACACAGCTTTAACATCGTGGTCTTCAAGCAGTTTATCCACTTGACCTTTACCACCATGAATCACCTGTAACACCCCTTTTGGTGCACCGGCTTCAACAAATAACTCAACTAAACGCATTGGCGTTAATGGATCTTGCTCAGATGGTTTAAGGATAAAGGTGTTACCGCAAGCGATCGCCATAGGGAACATCCACAGTGGGATCATCGCCGGGAAGTTAAATGGCGTAATACCTGTGCACACACCCAGTGGTTGAATGTATGAATAGGTGTCAATGTCGCGCGCAACGTTTTCAACTGTTTCACCCATCATTAGCGATGGAATGTTAGCCGCTTGCTCAACCACTTCGATGCCGCGCCATAAATCGCCTTTAGCATCTTCAAAGGTTTTACCGAGCTCATGGCAAATAATGGTGGCAATTTCGTCGTGGTGTTCTTTTAAAAGCGCCGCGTAGCGCATCATTACACGAGCACGCTCTGAAACAGGCACTTCTTTCCATGTTTTAAACGCAGCTTTTGCAGAGGCTACCGCGCGTGCTACTTCGTCATCGGTGGCAACAGGTACTTGAGCAATCACTTCTTGTGTTGCTGGGTTAACTACATCAATCCAGTTATCTGATTGTGATTCAACCATTTCGCCGTCAATAAATAAGGGTACTTTATGCATGATTACTTCTCCCCAGAGTGGCAGCATGCAGGCTGCCGGTATGTCGTTATTATTAGAGTGCTTCTACTGCAAGTGCGACGGCTTCACCGCCACCAATGCACAAGGTCGCGATGCCTTTTTGTTTTTCTAAGCGACGTAGAGCATGGATCAGGGTCACTAAAATACGTGCACCTGATGCACCAATTGGGTGGCCTAGCGCACACGCACCGCCATTCACGTTTACTTTTGCGCTATCAAGGCCAAGTTCGTTAATTGCCAGCATAGTGACCATGGCAAAGGCTTCATTGATTTCCCAAAGGTCTACATCACCTTTTTGCCAACCGGCTTTTTCAAGTACTTTTTCAACTGCACCAATCGGGGCTACTGTAAACTCACTTGGTTTTTGCGAATGGGTCGCATGGGCAGAGACGCGACATAATGGAGTTAAACCTTTAGCCTTAGCATCTGACGCTTTCATCAGTACTAATGCAGCGGCACCATCTGAAATCGACGATGAATTTGCAGCTGTGATCGTGCCATCTTTAGCAAAAGCGGCACGTAAGCTTGGAATTTTGTCCGGGCGAGCATTACCCGGTTGCTCATCAACGTTTACAGTCACATCACCTTTACGGGTGCTGTACGTTACTGGCGACACTTCGTCATTAAAGTAACCATTTTCAATCGATGTTTGCGCTTTCGTTAAAGAGCTAATGGCAAAGGCATCCATGTCTTCACGGGTTAATTTATACTCATCTGCTGTGTCTTGGGCAAAACATCCCATGGCTTTATTGTCGTAAGCGTCTTCTAAGCCATCAAACATCATGTGATCTTTGATTTGACCGTGCCCCATGCGCATGCCTTGGCGTGCTTTTTCTAAAAAGTAAGGAGCGTTAGTCATGCTTTCCATGCCACCGGCCACAGCCACATTAATGCTGCCCGCTTTGATTAAATCATGGGCTAACATGGCTGCTTTTAAACCTGAACCACACACTTTATTAATCGTGGTTGCGCCTGTGCCAAGCGGTAACTCTGCTTTTAACATTGCTTGGCGCGCAGGTGCTTGACCAAGACCCGCTGGTAACACACAGCCCATGATCACTTCATCAATGTCTGATGAATTTAATTCTGCTGTGGCTGCACTAATGGCATTGGCACCTAAATCTGTGGCACTAACCTGACTGAGGGCGCCCATAAAACCGCCCATAGGAGTGCGTTTTGCACTCACAATAACGATGTCGTCGTCATGAAGCGTCACTTGCGTCATCTCTTTATTCCTTCAATATGTGAATAAGTAATATTAGGAGCATACAAAAAATTTACGTTTACGCCAACGTCAACTTGATAACTAACCTCTTAAAACGATGAATGGGTACGGCATAACGTACAGATAAAACTACACCTCATTTGACACTCCTCGACTGCTTTAGTGCCTTATTCCTTTTATATAAGTTAAGCCAGAGCACGGGCACAGGTTGATTTTCGACTTAGCTTTACCTTTACGTAAACTTCACATATATTTGTGCCAGTGTTAAACCCAAATTATGTTGATAAGAGCAGTGAGTGTAGAAACAGAACAAACATTTAGCATCAGTGAGTTAGCTAAAGAGTTTGATATCACCACCCGAAGTATTCGCTTCTATGAAGACCAAGGCTTGATCACCCCAAAGCGCAATGGTCAAACCCGTATATATTCAAAGCGTGACCGTGTTCGCTTGAAACTCATCCTACGAGGTAAACGCTTAGGCTTTACCCTTGCCGAAACGGGCCGTTTGTTTGAGCTTTACGATGCGGATAAGTCCAGTGCTAAACAGCTGGTGACTATGCTGGCCCTTATCGACGAGAAAAAAGCCCACTTATCGCAACAAATGGACGACATCAAAGTGGTGCTAATGGAATTAGTGACAGCAGAAAAGCGCTGTAAAGAAACCTTAAAACGACTCGAATCAAAAGAATAAGCGCGAAAAGCGCAACATCATCAATAGGAATCGATTATGAGCACTGTATCTTTATACAAAGAGCTGAACTTTGGCCTCGGCGAAACCGCCGATATGATCCGCGACCATGTAAATGGTTTTGCTACTTCTGAAATTGCCCCACTGGCTGAAAAAACCGACTTAGATAATGCATTCCCAAATGACCTATGGCCGCGCCTAGGTGAAATGGGCGTGTTGGGGATCACAGTCAGTGAGGAATTTGGTGGCGCTGGCATGGGTTACCTTGAGCACGTAATTGCTATGGAAGAAATCAGCCGCGCAAGCGCCTCAATTGGCCTAAGCTACGGTGCTCATTCAAACCTCTGTGTGAACCAAATCTATCGTAATGGCAGCCAAGCACAAAAAGAAAAATACCTGCCTAAGCTAATTTCTGGTGAGCACATTGGTGCCCTTGCTATGAGTGAGCCAAACGCCGGCTCTGACGTAGTTTCAATGAAACTCAAAGCAGAAAAACGTGGCGATAAATACGTATTAAACGGCAATAAAATGTGGATCACCAACGGTCCAGATGCGCACACTTACGTGATTTACGCAAAAACAGATGCCGATGCGGGCCCTCATGGTATTACAGCTTTTATCGTTGAGCGTGGCTTTGCCGGTTTCAGCACAGCACAAAAGCTCGACAAACTGGGCATGCGAGGCTCAAACACGTGTGAGCTTGTGTTTGAAGACTGTGAAGTACCTGAAGAGAACATCCTAGGCGGCCTTAATCAGGGCGTAAAAGTACTGATGAGCGGCCTTGATTACGAGCGTGTCGTTCTTGCTGGTGGTCCGTTGGGTATAATGCAAGCGTGTATGGATGTGGTTGTGCCTTATATCCATGAACGTAAGCAATTTGACACTGAAATTGGTAAATTCCAGTTAATTCAAGGAAAAATTGCTGACATGTACACTCAAATGAATGCTGCGCGCTCATACGTGTACACAGTGGCTAAAGCCTGTGACCGTGGTGAAACAACCCGAAAAGATGCCGCTGGTGCCATTTTATATGCAGCTGAGCTTGCGACTAAGATGGCGCTTGATGCCATTCAAATCTTAGGGGGTAATGGCTACATCAACGAGTATGCAACGGGTCGTTTATTACGTGATGCCAAATTGTATGAAATCGGTGCAGGTACCTCTGAAATTCGCCGTATGTTGATTGGTCGTGAACTCTTTAACGAAAGCCGTTAGGAGTCCACTGTATGACGATTTTAAAATCCAATGTGGTGCAAGACGCCACATTTAAAGCCAATGCTGCCAACATGCAAGCGCTGGTGGATGACTTAAATGACAAAGTAAACACTTTGATCAAAGGCGGCGGTGATAAACTCATCGCCCGCCATGAAAGTCGCGGAAAGCTGTTTGTGCGCGATCGCATTGAACAACTTCTGGATGAAGGATCCCCTTTTTTAGAAGTCGGTCAATTCGCCGCATTTGATGTTTACGAGCAAGATATTCCCTGCGCTGGTGTGGTTGCGGGGATAGGTCGCGTTAAAGGCGTTGAATGCATGATCCTTGGCAACGATGCCACGGTAAAAGGCGGCACTTACTTCCCGCTGACAGTGAAAAAACACCTTCGCGCTCAAGAAATCGCAGAAAAGTGCCACCTACCCTGCATCTACTTAGTGGACTCAGGCGGCGCTAACTTGCCAGAGCAAGACGAAGTATTCCCAGATAAGTTACATTTTGGTCGTATCTTCTATAACCAAGCGCGTATGTCAGCCAAAGGCATTCCACAAATTGCTGTGGTAATGGGTTTATGTACTGCTGGGGGTGCTTATGTGCCAGCCATGGCTGATGAAAGCATCATAGTGAAAGAGCAAGGTACGATTTTCCTTGCTGGTCCGCCACTTGTTAAAGCCGCAACCGGTGAAGAAGTGTCTGCCGAAGACTTAGGCGGTGCGGATGTACACTGTAAAACATCCGGTGTTGCTGATCACTACGCAGAAAACGACACTCATGCCTTATCAATTGCGCGCCAATGCATTGAACGTTTGAACAATCAGCGCCCTGTTGCGCCATTACTTAAAGATGTGAAGCCACCCCGCTACGCCATTGAAGAGCTGTACGGCATTGTAGGTACAGACCTTAAAAAACCATTTGATGTGCGTGAAGTGATTGCCCGTGTGGTGGATGACTCAAGCTTTGATGAATTTAAACGTTACTTCGGTGAAACATTGGTCACTGGCTTTGCCAAAATTTACGGTGAGCCAGTGGGTATTGTTGCCAATAACGGCATCTTATTCAGTGAGTCTGCACAAAAAGGCGCGCACTTTATCCAGTTATGTGCACAACGTGGCATTCCACTGGTGTTTTTACAAAACATCACAGGCTTCATGGTTGGTCAAAAATACGAAGCCGAAGGCATCGCTAAGCACGGCGCTAAAATGGTGACCGCGGTATCCTGTGCCGATGTCCCTAAATTTACTGTGCTAATCGGTGGCTCTTATGGTGCGGGTAACTACGGCATGTGTGGCCGTGCATACGACCCAACCATGATGTGGATGTGGCCAAATGCCCGAATTTCCGTAATGGGTGGCGAGCAAGCCGCAGGGGTTATGGCACAAGTACGTCAAGATGGCTTAGCACGTAAAGGCGAAAGCATGTCTGAGGACGAAATTGCTGAATTTAAAAAGCCTATCGTTGAGCAGTATGAACGCCAAGGTCATCCTTATTATGCCAGTGCCCGTCTTTGGGATGATGGCATTATTGACCCTGCGCAAACACGCGACGTGTTAGGTTTGGCTCTGCTTGCAGCGAAAAACGCGCCTAAGCAGGAAACGAAATTTGGCGTATTTAGAATGTAAGGAGCTTACATGGCCGTCACACTCACAATAACAAAATCAAATGTGGCTACCTTAGAGCTAGATCGCCAAACTGTGCACAATGCCTTTGACGATGCCACGATAGCTGAGCTAATTAAAGTAATTAGCTACGCCAACACCTTAGATATTCGCGCGCTTGTGGTGCGCTCTAAGGGCAAACACTTTTCCGCTGGTGCCGATTTAGCGTGGATGAAATCCATGGTGGATAACACCTTTGAGGAGAACGTTGCCGATTCATTGCAACTTGCCGAGCTTATGAAAGTCCTTGCAGAAACCAAAGTACCCACCATTTGTTTGGTACAAGGTGCTGCCTACGGTGGCGCACTCGGTCTTATCAGTGCCTGCGATATTGCCATTGCCACTCAAAACGCCCGTTTTTGCCTCTCTGAAGTTAAACTTGGGCTCATCCCTGCTGTGATCAGCCCTTATGTGATTAAAGCCATCGGTGAGCGCGCAGCCCGCCGTTACTTTTTAACCGCTGAGGTGTTTGATGCGCAAAAGGCGCAGAGCCTTGGGCTAATTCACGACATTAAAGATGATTTGGACGACGCGTTGTCGCCGATTTTAAATGCCCTAGTTAATAATGGCCCAAGTGCGGTAAAAGCCGCTAAAAGCCTGATTGACCTCGTTGCTAATCAAGATATCAATGAAGAGCTCAGGCATTACACGGCAGAGCAAATTGCCAAAATCCGAGTCTCTGATGAAGGGCAAGAAGGTCTAAGTGCATTTTTTGAAAAACGCACACCGGCTTGGCAACAACAAGGATAACCACAATGTTAAAAAAAGTATTAATTGCTAACCGTGGTGAAATTGCTTGCCGGGTTATTGCTTCAGCTAAAAAATTAGGCCTTAAAACTGTGGCTGTGTATTCAGATGCAGATAAAAACGCCCTACATGTGCAATACGCTGATGAGGCGTACCACATTGGCCCGGCTCCAAGCAAAGACAGCTATTTAAAAGCCGACACCATCATCGACGTTGCCAAACAAGCTGGTGCGGATTGTGTTCACCCGGGCTATGGTTTTTTATCTGAAAACGAAGACTTTGCCCATAAGTTACACGCAAATGGCTTAGTCTTTATCGGCCCTCCGGCCAGTGCCATTGAAGCCATGGGGTCAAAATCACGCTCAAAAGAGATCATGGCGGCGGCGAATGTGCCATTGGTGCCTGGTTATTATGGCAAAGAGCAAGCACCTGAGTTTTTAGCCGAAGAAGCCGATAAAATTGGTTACCCTGTACTTATCAAAGCCGCGTATGGCGGTGGTGGTAAGGGCATGCGCATTGTTGAAAAGCCGAGTGACTTTTTAGCGGCGCTCGATGGCGCTAAGCGTGAGGCGTTAGCAGGCTTCGGTAACGATCTGGTCCTGATTGAGCGCTATGTCAGCGAACCACGTCACGTAGAAATTCAAATTTTTGCCGATCAACATGGCAATTGCGTTTACTTAGGTGATCGCGATTGTTCATTACAGCGTCGCCATCAAAAGGTGATCGAAGAGGCCCCTGCGCCCGGTTTAAGCACAGCACTTCGTAAGGAAATGGGAGAAGCTGCGGTGCGCTGTGCAAAAGCCATTAATTATGTGGGCGCAGGGACGGTGGAGTTCTTATTGTGCGGCGATGAGTTTTTCTTTATGGAAATGAATACTCGCCTGCAAGTAGAGCACCCTGTTACAGAAATGGTCACAGGCCTTGATTTAGTGGCGCTGCAATTAAAAGTGGCCAGTGGCGAGGTACTTGGGTTAACCCAAGACGACATCAGTCTTGTTGGTCACAGCTTTGAAGCACGTATCTACGCAGAGGACCCAGTGAATGACTTTATGCCTTGTGCCGGTAACATCACTGCGTTAACAACCCCAATTGCTAGCGAGCATGTTCGCATTGATACAGGCGTTCAAGTCGGTAGCGAAATCAGCCCATTTTACGACCCAATGATCGCAAAATTGATTGTGTGGGATACAGACCGTCAAAGCGCCCTTTCGCGTTTATCGCAAAGCCTTGAGCAATTCCATATTGCGGGCTTTAGCAGTAACGTCGAGTTTTTGCATACGCTAGCCAATCACCCTACCTTTAAAGCAGGTGCACCAAGCACACACTTTATTGGTGATAACTTAGACGCATTGACCGCACCTGTGGATGCAGATCATCGCATTTGCCTTATTCTTGCGTCATTGGTGTATTTACGCTCATTAGCACACCCTACGAATGCAAGCCCATGGCAAACACTGAAAGGCTTTAGGTTAAACCGCTCTGCCTTAGTGCCAATTCCATTTACCGAGCATACGGTACTTGCTGATTGCCAAGCCGCCCATCAAGACGGCCAAAGTTATACCTTGACCTTGAGTGACAATGACCAAGTTGAAGCACGCTTATTTATCAATCAAGGGCAAATTGACGCACACATTGATGGCGTAAAGTACCATGCTAACTTTGTGCAAAATGAGCACAGCATCACCTTAATGTATGGTGCAGCGACCCACCATTATGAGCTTAACAACAAGCATTTTGTGCCAGAAGCAAAAGACGCTGATGACAGCTTGAGTGCCCCAATGAACGGCACCATGGTGAAACACTTAGTCCCTGTTGGCGAAAAAGTAGAAAAAGGCCAAGCAGTGCTAGTGATTGAAGCAATGAAAATGGAATACACACTCAATGCCCCTGTGACGGGCACGTTAACTGAGTACTGTTTTGCTGAAGGCGAGCTTGTCAGTCACGGCGATTTACTTGCCATCGTGGATGAGGAGGCGTAATGCGCCCAAGCCAAGTAAAAATCGTTGAAGTAGGTGCACGCGATGGCCTACAAAATGAAGTCCAAGTGGCAACCTCTGATAAGGTTGCCTTGATTGAAGCTTTGTCTCAAGCAGGTTTGAAGTACATTGAAGCCGGTGCATTTGTATCGCCTAAATGGGTGCCACAAATGGCCGACACCAATAATGTACTCACCCTACTGCAACAAAATAACGCGTTAGCGCTTGGCACTGAGTTAAGTGTGCTTACACCAAACCTTAAAGGGGCCGAAGCTGCATTACATGCGCACGTGCCTGAATGGGCGATTTTCACTGCCGCAAGTGAAGCGTTTTGCAAAAAGAACATCAATTGCACCATAGATGAAAGTCTTGCGCGCTTTAATGATGTGATGGCACTTGCCAAAGCCAATGGCGTACGTGTGCGCGGTTATGTGAGCTGTGTGCTGGGTTGCCCTTACGAAGGGGATATTGCCCCTGAAAAAGTGGCTTATGTGACTCACGCCCTACTTGCTATGGGCTGTTATGAAGTGAGCCTTGGCGATACCATAGGCGTTGGCACACCGGACAAAGTCCGCGCTGTAATTAATGCATTAGATGGCGTTGATAAACGCCAACTTGCTGTGCACTTTCATGACACTTATGGTCAAGCATTGAGCAACATCAACACCGCCTTAGAGCTTGGGATCAGTACCATAGATTCAGCGGTAGCAGGCCTAGGTGGTTGCCCTTATGCAAAAGGCGCATCCGGTAATGTGGCCACCGAAGATGTTTTGTACTTACTCGAAGGGCTTGGCATAGAAACAGGCGTTTCTTTAATGGCAGTCGCTAAAGCCGGTTGGGCGATTTGTGATGCCCTAGGTAAAGCACCTGTAAGCAAAGTGTCTTTAGCTTTAAAACACACACAATAACGAGAAGGAGCCTGAAAATGGCAGGGTTCGATAAAGTAGTGACCAGCTATGAAGACGCACTGGCTGGCCTAAAAGATGGTGACACCATCATTGCTGGAGGCTTTGGCCTGTGCGGCATTCCCGAAGGATTAATTGCGCAAATCAAAAAGATGCAAACCAAAGGGCTGACAGTGGTTTCAAACAACTGTGGTGTGGACGACTTTGGCTTAGGCATCTTATTAAAAGACAAACAAATTAAAAAAATGATTGCCTCTTACGTGGGTGAAAACGCCTTGTTTGAACAGCAATTATTAAATGGCGAGCTGGAAGTAGAATTAACTCCACAGGGTACGCTTGCTGAAAAAATGCGCGCCGGTGGTGCGGGCATTCCTGCGTTTTACACCGCAACAGGCTATGGTACCCCGGTGGCCGAAGGCAAAGAAGTGAAAGAATTTAATGGCCGCCCGTATATTTTAGAAGAGTCCATTACTGGTGAATTTGCGATTGTAAAAGCTTGGAAAGCAGACCGTTATGGTAATTTGGTGTTTCGCCACACAGCAATGAACTTTAACCCAATGGCTGCCACCGCTGGCAAAATCACTGTGGCAGAGGTGGAAGAAATTGTTGAGCCGGGCGAGCTTGCCCCGAGCGAAATCCACACCCCGGGTATTTACGTGAACCGCGTGATCAAAGGCAACTTTGAAAAACGCATCGAACGCGTCACCACACGAGATTAAGGAGCAAACTATGTCATTATCACGTGAACAGATTGCCATCCGTGTGGCAAAAGAACTCCGCGACGGTTACTACGTTAACTTAGGGATAGGTATTCCTACGTTAGTTGCTAACTATGTGCCTGAAGGCATGGAAGTCATGCTGCAATCGGAAAATGGTTTACTCGGTATGGGCCCATACCCTACCGAAGAAGAACTGGATGCTGATATGATCAATGCCGGTAAAGAAACAGTGACAGCAGCAACAGGTGCGGCGATTTTCTCAAGTGCTGAAAGCTTTGCCATGATCCGTGGCGGTCACGTTGACTTAACTGTACTTGGTGCTTTTGAAGTAGATCAAAATGGTAACATCGCATCTTGGATGATCCCGAAAAAGCTCATCAAAGGCATGGGCGGTGCCATGGACTTAGTGGCTGGTGCGAAAAACATTGTAGTCACTATGACTCATGCGAATAAGCATGGTGAATCTAAGCTTCTAAGTGAATGTACCCTGCCCCTCACTGGTGTTAACTGTGTCAAAAAAATCGTCACAGATCTCGCCGTGTTAGAAGTTAAAGATGGAGCCTTTCACCTATTAGAACGTGCCCCTGGGGTTAGCGTGGATGAAATCATCGCAAAAACAGCGGGTAAATTAGTGGTACCAGACACAGTACCTGAAATGACCTTCTAAAGAACTAAGGGCGCGTTATGCGCCCTTTGCTTTTCTTTGCCATACATTCTAAGCTACGAAAAAATATACTGTTTTTATAAAGATGCAAATAGATTGGTTTGGTCCTAATGCCCTTTTAGTGCAATGTGATACTCGGGCGATTCAAAATCAGCAACGCTTAGCTACCTTTGCCAATGAACTAAAACACCACGGTCATGTGCATGATGGGATTTTAGGCGATGGTAATTTAGTGCTGTATGGCGAGTACGACGCCCTTGCCCACATTAAACCTCACATCACCCAACTCTGGGATGCCATGCCATATGAGGCCATTGCACCAACTCACCATGAAATCATCATGACTTATGATACCGAAAGTGAAGACATGCGCTTCGTCTGCGATGCCACAGGTCTTAGGGTAGACGAGGTGATAAAGGCGCATTTAAACAGTCAATTTGCAGTGCAGTTTTTTGGGTTTTTACCGGGCTTTGCCTACCTCACAGGGCTTGACCCCCGCTTACACTGTAAGCGCCGAGAAACCCCACGCACGCATGTGGCAACTGGCAGTGTGGCCATTGCGAGTCATTACTGTGGTATTTACCCTGCTGATTCTGCTGGGGGCTGGCATATTTTAGGGCACACCGAAAGCCGCTTATTTGACGCTACTCGCGAGCCGGCGGTGACTTTATCTATCGGCGATACAGTGCGTTTTACAAAGGGATAACCATGGCTGAACTTACCATACATGCAAGTGTGTCTTTATGTGCTTTGATTGTTGATAGTGGCCGTCGTGGTTACGCCCATGAAGGGGTTAATCAAGGGGGAGCCTGTGACTTACCGAGCTTTCACTTAGCAAACTTAGCACTAAACCAAGATAAGAATCTGGCAGCCATTGAGCTTTCCATTGGCCGCACTGAGCTGAGTCTGTCTGAAAGCCGCTATATGGTGGTGACAGGCACTGGCTTTAGCATAATGTATAAAGGCAAACGTTACTGGTCTGGCTGGCCCGTATTTGTAGAGCAAGGCCAACAAGTGTTTGTTGAATCTTCCCAAAGTGGTATGCGTGGGTACTTGCAAGTGCAAGGCGGAATTGACGTCCCACGTGTATTGGGCAGTAAAGCCGCGCACATTCAAAGTGGCTTTGGCGGCTACCAAGGGCGATTTTTAAAACAACAAGACACCTTGCCTTTAGGACATGTCGTTACAGCAACCCCTAAAGCGTTACGCCAACCCACATGGCGCCCAGTGGTACGTTTTGTGCCTGCCAATCATTACTTTAGATTAACTGAGGATGCTAAACGTGCGCTTTTTGCTAACAGTTGGCAAGTGTCCAGTCAGACAGATCGCATGGGCACACGCTTAGTAGGTAATAAGATTCACTATGCTCACAGTGATGCTGTGCCATCCCACGGTGTCTTTCCAGGAGTCATTCAGTTACCGCCCGATGGGCAGCCGATTATTTTATTAGCCGATTGTGGTTTAACTGGGGGTTACCCAACCTTAGGTACTGTGATTGAAGCGGATTTATGGCTCATTGCCCAAGCAAGACCAAAAGAGCACATCCAATTAGTGCCCATCGCCCTTGAAAAAGCCGTGGTGCTTAACCAAAGTCTTCAGCGCGATTACCAAAGAGCGATGCTAGCCCGTTAGTGCTTGCACGTTAGTGCTAGCGCGTTACAGCTTTCTCGTTAGCAATCTTACGAGCACGCTCTGATGGACTAGCCTTTGCCTCTGTGGTCTCTTATTCATTGATCCCTTTAGTCATGGCGCTTAAAGTACACTGGCTTGAGCGAGCCACACACACTTAACCGTGTCAGTAATTCGTTTTGACTCGGCGTTGCATCTCGGGTGATCACACGAAGCATGCAGCGCACATCGTCATAGGCGATTACCAGATGATCAAAAGATGGGCGTTCGGTCATTTGATGAATCAACAAGCGGTTGGTGCCACGAAGCGGCGCTTCATCATACTGATGAATTCGGCTGGCCTTTGCGCGCTCAGCAAGTGGACGAAAGTACACTAGGCTGTCAAAGCTTAAATTAACGTCTTCATACATGCTGGAAGCACCCTCAGTCACGTC
>JBGTXC010000056.1:0-12962 GCA_041937835.1 Alteromonadaceae bacterium
GCGCTTTGGTAGTTAGCATAATTTCCAGACCATGCTTGTTTCTCAGCTTTTAGAAACGCATCGTGGTCGTCTTGTTCGGTGGCAGAGAGCGAAAAAAAAGATGCAAAAAACGCTGCCACTCCAAGTAACTGAATTTTCATTATCACCTATAGTTAGTGAGTTGTTTGCAAAGCATAAAACACCGTCATCACATTACCAAACCAAGTCGACCAATCGCTGATGGTGCGTGGCCCAGCAAAGTGCTGAATTTTTACGCTGATAGGCAGTGCTTTCGGGAAAATGTCATTGCAATTTTGCATTAAACGCGCCACACTGCGTAAAAAGCGCACTCATCGTACCAGTTAAGTGCGGTAAACTAGGGAGAACTATAATGTTATTTAAAAGCGATTCGTTCGAAGTTGCTTTCATAAAAGACAACATAGCCGAGTTTAAATTCACCGTTCCCGGCTCCGTCAATAAACTTTCTCAACAAACCCTTGCTGATTGCCACCAAGCGATAAAAGAGCTTGCTGCGCGTGATGATATTAAAGGCATGGTGTTTACCAGCGATAAAGACCACTTTATCGTAGGTGCGGATATTTTTGAGTTCCTACCAACCTTCCAAAAGGAAGAAGCTGAGCTTGTAGCTTGGATTAAAGACGCCACTGACGTATTTGATGCATTAGAAGACTTACCTTTCCCAACTGTGACTGCCATTAACGGCATGGCACTTGGCGGTGGTTGTGAGTGGGTACTTGCTACGGATTACCGTGTGGCAAGCACAAAAGCGAAGATTGGCCTACCAGAAGTTAAACTAGGCATCATGCCTGGCTTTGGTGGTACAGTACGTTTACCACGTATCATTGGTGCTGATAACGCCATGACGTGGATCACCACTGGTAAAGAACACCGCGCTGATGCAGCCCTAAAAGTAGGTGCTGTTGATTCTGTAGTTGCCCCTGAAAAACTACTTGATGCGAGCATCAAAGTACTTGAGCAAGCCATTAACGGTAAGCTTGATTGGCAAGCAAAACGCGCACAAAAACTGGCGCCACTGCAACTAAACAAAGTTGAGCAAGGCATGAGCTTTGCTACTGCAGAAGGTATGGTACTTGGTCAAACTAAAGGCCACTACCCGTCACCTGTGATGGCAGTACGCACATTAAAGGCCGCTGCAAATTGCGAGCGCGCTGAAGCCATGGCGATTGAAAACGCTAACTTCGCAAAACTTGCTAAAACACTAGAAGCACAAGCGCTTACAGGTATTTTCCTAGCCGATCAGCAAATTAAAGGTAAAGCGCGTAAGTTTGCTAAAGCAAACACGCGTGAGATTAAATCTGCTGCGGTACTTGGTGCCGGCATTATGGGTGGTGGTATTGCATATCAGTCTGCCTATAAAGGTGTGCCAATTGTGATGAAAGACATCAACCAAGGTGCACTTGATTTAGGTATGGGCGAAGCGTCTAAGCTGCTTGGTAAGCAAGTAAGCCGTGGCCGCATGAAGCTAGACCAAATGGTACAAACTTTAGGTGCGATTAAACCTACCCTAAACGACGCAGACCTTAACGGTGTTGACGTTGTGGTTGAAGCGGTTGTTGAAAACCCGAATGTGAAAAAGTCAGTGCTTGCAAAGCTTGAAAAAGACTTACCTGCAGGTACGGTACTTACTTCAAACACATCAACCATTCGTATTGATGAGCTAGCAGAGGCGCTTGAAAAGCCAGAAAACTTCTGTGGTATGCACTTTTTCAACCCGGTACCTCGTATGCCATTAGTGGAAGTCATCCGTGGTGAAAAGACCTCAGATGAAACCATTAATGCGGTGGTGGATTACGCACTTAAGCTGGGTAAATCACCTATCGTTGTAAACGATTGCCCAGGGTTCTTTGTAAACCGTGTGCTTTTCCCATACTTCGCAGGCTTTAACTTACTCGTTACTGAAGGCGCAGACTTTGCCCAAGTAGACAAAGTCATGGAGCGCGTATTTGGTTGGCCTATGGGTCCTGCTTACCTACTTGATGTTGTAGGCATGGACACAGCAAACCACTGTACTGATGTAATGGCTGCTGGCTTCCCAGAGCGCATGGCTAAACTTGACCGCGACCCAGTTGCCGCATTGGTTGCCGCTGACCGCTTTGGTCAAAAGAACAGTAAAGGTTTCTACCAATACGCACCAGACCGTAAGGGCCGCTTAAAGAAAGCAAAAGATGCCGAAGCTCTGAGCTTACTTGCCCCTTTATGTGACGACGCGAAAGACTTCAGCAAAGAAGAGATCATCGACCGTTGTATGATCCCTATGCTTAACGAAGTACTACTTTGCTTACAAGAAAACATTATTGCCTCTGCCGCTGAAGCAGATATGGCTCTTGTGTATGGTCTTGGCTTCCCGCCGTTCCGCGGTGGTGCATTCCGTTACCTAGACCAAATTGGTTTAGCTAACTTTGTTGCTAAAGCAGATCAATACGCACACCTAGGTGCGATTTACCAAGTTTCTGACATCACTCGTAAGTGGGCTGAAGAAGGCCGTGTGTTCTACCCAGTGGAGGGCCAATAACATGAATAACGCAGTTATCGTAGATTGTATCCGCACCCCTATGGGTCGTTCTAAGAACGGTGTTTTCCGCAACATGCGTGCAGAAGACTTAAGCGCACACCTAATGAAAGGCTTACTTGAGCGTAACCCTGATTTAGACCCAGCATCGATTGATGACATCTACTGGGGTTGTGTACAGCAAACCTTAGAGCAAGGTTTTAACGTTGCTCGTAACGCAGCGCTACTTGCTGGTATTCCGCACACTGTACCTGCTGTAACCGTGAACCGTTTATGTGGCTCTTCTATGCAAGCACTGCATGATGCGGCGCGCGCTATTATGACTGGCTCTGGTGATACTTACATCATTGGTGGTGTTGAGCACATGGGTCACGTACCTATGAACCACGGTGTAGACTTCCACCCTGGTCTTTCTAAGTCAGTAGCACAAGCGGCTGGTATGATGGGCTTAACTGCTGAGTACCTTGGTAAGCTACATGGCATAAGCCGTGAGCAGCAAGATGCATTTGGTGTACGTTCGCACCAGCGTGCTCATGCAGCGACTCTTGAAGGCCGTTTTAAGTCTGAAATCCTACCAACCCTTGGTCATGATGAAGATGGCGTATTAACGCTAGTGGAAGACGATGAAGTAATCCGCCCTGAAACATCACTAGAGGGTTTAGGTTCACTTCGTCCAGTATTTGACCCGGCTAACGGCACTGTAACGGCAGGTACGTCTTCTGCGTTATCTGATGGTGCATCAGCTATGTTGGTAATGAGCGAAGAAAAAGCCAAAGCGCTTGGCCTTAAAATCCGTGCTCGCGTTAAGTCAATGGCGGTTGCAGGTTGCGATCCTTCAATCATGGGTTACGGTCCAGTACCTGCAAGTAAGAAAGCACTTGAAACAGCAGGCATCACCATTGATGACATTGATGTAGCAGAGCTTAACGAAGCGTTTGCAGCACAAGCACTACCAGTAATGAAAGACCTAGGTCTATTGGATGTGATGGACGAGAAAGTAAACCTTAACGGTGGTGCTATCTCTCTTGGTCACCCATTAGGTTGTTCAGGCTCACGTATCAGCACAACATTAATTAATTTAATGGAAGCAAAAGATGCGAAGTACGGCCTTGCAACTATGTGTATTGGTTTAGGCCAAGGCATTGCAACTGTATTTGAGCGTGTTGAATAAACACGCCACTTTTGGTGACTAAGGCGGGCTCCTTTTGGACCCGCCTTTTTTATTCATTTTTTTTGTGATTTTCGCTACACTTCCCAGCCTGTTTTATGAGGTTGCTGTTATGCCATTTACTAATCCCGATCACACATTAGATGCAGTAGGTTTACGTTGCCCAGAGCCCGTGATGATGGTGCGCGGTCAAGTGCGTAAAATGAAAGACGGTGAAACCGTATTAGTATTGGCGGACGACCCAAGTACCACACGTGATATTCCAAGTTTTTGCCGTTTTATGGATCACACCTTAGTGGCGCAGCAAACCGACGAGTTGCCCTTTCAGTACCTCATAAAAAAAGGCCTTTAACAGGCCTTTTTTAGTTAAATACTTGAGTCACTGTGACCTTGGGGTTTTCAAGGTCTAAAAAGTTTGCTTCAACTTGATACCAACCAGACTCAAACGGTGTAAAGCTAAAGTAGTTATAAACTGTATTACAGTCAGCGGGCACGGCTTTACCTAACTCAATGCGTTTTTCACTTTCGTTTTTATAGCCGCAATTTAACCCTTCGCTCCACTGGCTGTCTGCTACTTTAAACTCGTAAGTGGCGCCTTGTGCAAGCTGGACTTTGGTGCGAAACACATCCAATTGCACAGGTTTAAGTTGATACTCTTTCTGGGCATCCCAAAGTGAAAAGTCACCTCGCAGATATAAATCCGACGTCACCTGACCAACCGGTGCTTCTGGTTCGGTAGAAATGCATGCGGTTAAACATAATGATGCTGCAAGTACTAAGCTTTTTTTCATGCGTCGCCCTCGTTAATTATTTGTTAAAAACAGTCTACTGGTTATACCACTTGGTTTCAAGGCAATAAAAAGCCCACATGGTGTGGGCTTTTTAATCTTTACGCGCTCGCTAATTACTTTTGTAATACTGAGATATCAGCCACTGCGAGGAATAGATTTCTTAACGCATTGAGTAATGCTAAACGGTTTGCTTTCACTGCTTCGTCGTCTGCCATCACCATCACGTTATCAAAGAAGGCATCAACTTCTTGGCGTAACTCAGCTAACTGCGTTAATGCGCTTTGGTACTCACCCTGCTCAATAAGCGGCTTTAATCGAGATTCAAAAGTGCTGACTTTTTCATACAGTGCACGCTCTTCATCTTGCTCAAAACGAGCTGCATCAATTGCCACAAACTCAGTGATTTGGTTTTTAGCCAGGATGTTACCCACACGCTTATTGGCTGCTGCAAGCGCCTCTGCCGGCTCTAATGTACGGAAGTGGCTTACTGCTTTAACGCGTAGGTCAAAGTCTACTGGCTTACTTGGGCGACGTGCTAGCACGGCTTGGATTACATCCACCGCGATGCCTTCATCTTGATACCAAGCGCGGAAACGACCTAGAAGAAAGTCGAACACGTCATCAGCCACTTTGTCATTTTTGAGTTTATCGCCAAATAAGCTCTGCGCTTTGGCAATAATAGTAAGGACATCGAGTGGCAGTGACTTTTCAACCATAATCCGAAGTGCACCAATGGCCGCACGACGAAGCGCAAATGGGTCTTTGTCACCTTTTGGTGCTTGATTAATACCAAAGATGCCCACTAGCGTGTCGAACTTATCCGCTAAAGCAACGGCGCAGCTCACAGCATTTGATGGTAGCGCATCACCTGAAAAACGTGGCATGTATTGCTCGTTTTGCGCTAGGGCGACGTCTTCTGCTTCACCGTCGTGACGGGCATAATGCATTCCCATTACGCCTTGCACGTCGGTAAATTCCATCACCATTTCGGTCATTAAGTCGGTTTTACTTAGAAGACCAGCACGCTCTGCGGTGGCCTTATCAGCACCAAGTTGCTCAGCAATGAATCCAGATAACGCGGCTATGCGCTCAGACTTATCTTTAAGTGTGCCTAAGTCTTTTTGGAATAGGACAGATTCAAGTGACGTAAGACGGCTTTCTAGCGTTTTCTTCTTATCTGTTTCAAAGAAGAATTGGGCATCGGCTAAACGTGGGCGAACAACCTTTTCGTTACCCATGATCACTTGGCTTGGGTCTTTTGACTGAATGTTAGACACAAACAAGAAGCGGTTAAGCAAAGCACCCTGCTCATCAAGGAGCGGGAAGTACTTTTGGTCATCCTTCATGGTGTAGATAAGTGCTTCAGCGGGTACCTGCAAAAAGCTTTCATCAAAGCTTGCTGATAATGTTACTGGCCACTCTACTAATGCCGTTACTTCATCGAGTAAGGCGTCATCTTCTGCAACGCGTGCATTTAGTTCACCCGCTGCAGCTGTAATTTGTTCTTTAATGAGCGCCTGACGCTCTTGGTAGTCAGCAATGACATAAGCATTACGTAATGCATCAAACGCGTTGTCAGCGTGATCTAACGTGATGTTTTCAGGGTGATGAAAACGGTGCCCTTGCAATTGATTGCTAATGTTTTTGCCAAGCACTTCGCCTTGGATTACTTCAGTACCAAGTAACGCAGCCACTGTATGAACTGGGCGAATAAATTGCGTTTTGTTGGCGCCCCAGCGCATTGGCTTAGGGATAGATAGCTTTGCAAGTGCTTTATTAATGGCATCTGCTAATAAGCTGCTAGCAGCTTGCCCAGCAACCGCTTGCTTGTGTAACAGCCACTCGCCTTTATCTGTGACGTAACGCTCAGCTTGTGCGACGTCAATGCCACAGCCACGTGCCCAACCTTGTGCTGCTTTAGTTGGATTGCCTTCAGCATCAAAGGCAGCTTTTACTGCTGGGCCGCGTTTTTCAACAACTTTATCAGCTTGCTTTGTAGCAACATCAGTGAGGTATAAACCTAAGCGGCGCGGCGATGCATACCATTTAATATTGGCAAAACTTAGCTCAAGCGCGCTCATTTCAGCGCTGAAGTTATCCGCAAAACTTTGCGCAAGTTGACGCAGTGATTTTGGTGGCAACTCTTCTGTGCCAATCTCAATCAATAAATTTTCTGTGGTCATGATTAGCACTTATCCTGTTCTTTACACAGTGGGAAGCCTAATGCTTCGCGGGCATCATAGTATGCTTGCGCACATGCTTTTGAAAGCGTACGTACACGTAAGATATAACGCTGACGCTCAGTCACTGAGATAGCATGGCGGGCGTCAAGTAAGTTAAAGGCGTGTGATGCTTTCATTACTTGCTCGTATGCAGGTAATGGTAAACCTGCTTCAATAAGCTTTTCGCACTCTTTTTCACAGTGATCAAACTCGGCAAACAATGCAGGTACATCTGCGTGCTCAAAGTTGTAAGTAGATTGTTCTACTTCATTTTGATGGAACACATCGCCGTAGGTGACACGCCCTAATGGGCCGTCCGTCCACACTAGATCATAGATGCTATCCACGCCTTGAATGTACATGGCTAAACGCTCTAGACCGTATGTGATTTCACCTGTTACTGGTGAACACTCAAGACCACCTACTTGCTGGAAATACGTAAACTGAGACACTTCCATGCCATTTAACCACACTTCCCAACCAAGTCCCCAAGCACCTAGCGTTGGTGATTCCCAGTTGTCTTCAACAAAGCGTACTTCGTGAGTAAGGGTATCAATGCCAACCGCTTCTAAAGAGCCTAGGTAAAGCTCCTGAATGTTCTCTGGTGATGGCTTAAGTACCACTTGGAATTGATAATAGTGCTGTAAACGGTTTGGGTTTTCACCGTAGCGGCCATCGGTCGGACGGCGGCAAGGTTGCACGTATGCACTCGACATTGGCTCAGGGCCAATGGATTTTAAGAAGGTCATTGGGTGAAATGTCCCAGCACCCACTTGCATATCGAGCGGTTGAATAATGACACAACCTTGTTGTGCCCAATAATCCTGAAGTGCCAGAATCAAGCCTTGGAAAGTTTTGATATCGTATTTCTGCATGTTGGCTCTGATTATGTAATTAGCTGAATTCGCTTAGATGCCAGCAAGTATACCTTGCTAGCGACTGTGTTTTAAGCAAATACGCCTTTGCCACAAAAAAAAATAGGAGGCATCAGCCTCCTATCTTGTCGTGTTTACTGTGATATTGAATTACACGTCTAGGTTAACTACACGTAGCGCGTTGCGCTCAATGAATTCACGACGTGGTTCAACTTGGTCACCCATTAGCGTTGCGAACAATTGGTCTGCTGCGATGGCATCTTCAATCGTTACTTTAAGCATACGGCGCGCACCTGGGTCCATGGTGGTTTCCCATAATTGATCAGGGTTCATCTCACCAAGTCCTTTGTAGCGCTGTGTGTATAGGCCACGCTTAGAGTCATTGATTAACCACTCAAGAGCAGCAACAAAGCTATCTACTTCGTGGGTCTTTTCACCACGCTTCACATATCCACCTTCTTCGATTAAGCCTGTTATACGCTCACCCGTGGTTGCGATTTGGGCATAATCTTTTGATGCTAAGAAGTCATGATTTAGCGTGTATTGCTTATCAACACCATGTTGGCGAATGTTCACACATGGGTAAACTAAGCCGCGCTCTTCGTCTTTTACTGTCATGGCAGTGAAAATAGTCGCGTCTGCGTCTTTTTCAACTAAGTCAGCAACAAAGTTCTCCGTCCACTTAGTAACGAAGGCTTCATCTTTTAAGCTCTCTTCTTCGATGCGTGGTTGATACACCAAGCTGTTCATCATAGAACTTGGGTACTTACGAATTAGGCGCTCAATCACCTTTTCAGTGCTTTGGTAATCACGCACTAAGTTAGTTAATGAGTTACCTTCAATCGCAGCTGCTGAGCTTGATGTGTACAGCGCCGCACCATCTAACGCTAAAGACGTTAAGTATTCAACAAGTCCATTGTCATCTTTGATGTAACGCTCTTGTTTGCCTTTTTTAATCTTATATAGCGGTGGTTGAGCAATATACACATAACCACGTTCAATGATTTCTGGCATTTGACGGTAGAAGAAAGTCAAAAGTAGCGTACGAATGTGTGAACCATCCACGTCCGCATCCGTCATGATGATAATGCGGTGGTAACGTAGTTTTTCTGGGTCATATTCGTCACGACCAATACCACACCCTAACGCCGTGATTAAAGTCGCAACTTCTTGTGAAGATAGCATCTTATCAAAGCGTGCTTTTTCAACGTTAAGGATTTTACCCTTAAGTGGCAATATTGCTTGGTTCTTACGGTTACGACCTTGTTTAGCTGACCCACCTGCTGAGTCACCCTCCACTATGTAGAGTTCTGATTCTGCTGGGTCTTTTTCTTGGCAGTCCGCAAGCTTACCAGGTAAACCGGCAAGGTCCATTGCCCCTTTACGACGTGTCATTTCACGTGCTTTACGTGCAGCCTCACGAGCGCGTGACGCATCAATGATTTTATTAACCACAGTTTTTGCGTCTGTTGGGTGCTCTAATAAGTATTCGTTTAGCTTCTCAGCCATAGCTTGTTCTACTGCGCCTTTTACTTCGCTAGAAACGAGCTTATCTTTGGTCTGAGATGAAAACTTAGGATCAGGTACTTTTACACTAACAACGGCTGTAAGACCTTCACGGGCATCATCGCCTGTCGCATTGGTACCTTTTTTATTAAGGCCTTCCTTTTCCATGTAGTTGTTTAGCGTACGCGTTAATGCCGCTCTAAAGCCCGCTAAGTGTGTACCACCATCACGCTGAGGAATGTTATTCGTAAAGCAGAAAATGCTTTCTTGGAAGCCATCATTCCACTGCATAGACACTTCCACAGAAATGCCATCTTCACGCTCACTGGTGAAGTTAAATACATTCTGGTGTACCGGTGTTTTATTACGGTTAAGGTATTCAACAAAAGCTTGGATGCCTCCTTCGTATTTGAAGTGGTCGCTTTTGTCGTCACGCTCATCGGTTAGGATGATGCTAACACCAGAGTTTAGGAACGAAAGTTCACGTAAACGCTTAGCAAGGATGTCATAGTGGAAGTTGGTATCACTGAAGGTTTCTGAACTTGGCCAGAAGCGTAATTCAGTACCTGTGCTATCTGCATCACCTACTACTGCTAATGGTGCATCTGGTACACCCATAGAGTAAGTTTGCTCATGCAACTTTCCGTCACGGCGGATAGTTAAAGTTAGCTTTTCAGATAACGCATTTACAACTGAAACACCTACTCCGTGCAGACCACCGGATACTTTATAAGAGTTGTCATCAAATTTACCACCGGCGTGAAGGACCGTCATGATCACTTCCGCAGCAGAAACCCCTTCTTCAGGGTGGATATTGGTAGGAATACCGCGACCGTTATCGCGAACAGAAACTGAGCCATCAGTATGGATAGTGACAAAGATGTCATCACAATAGCCTGCAAGCGCTTCATCGATGGAGTTATCCACCACTTCGAACACCATATGGTGTAGACCGGTACCATCGTCGGTATCACCGATATACATACCTGGGCGCTTACGTACTGCGTCCAATCCTTTTAGTACTTTAATACTCGATGAATCGTAATTATCAGACATGCTTTATTCCAATTAACTTGTTATTAGGTTGCCATGTTTCACGTGGAACATTTGTTGTTCTCGTTTCACTTGTTCCAACACGGGTGAAACAGAGTCTGCTGTTATTGTTGTGATAAACAGTTGCGCCTGGCTTCGTTGTAATAACTTACCAACGTCAGCGCGTGTGTCTTCACTTAATTCAGACGGCAAATCATCAATGAGTAATATTGATCGTTTGTTCGCCAAAGACTCAATGAGTCCATTTTGAGTTACCTTTAGCGCGTACAGCAATAGTTTTAGCTGACCACGCGAAAAATAACTCTCTGCGGCAACATCCCCTACTTTGAAGGTAATATCCGCTTTATGAGGGCCTCGACTGGTGTAACCCAGCTGGCAGTCCCTTTCTAGGCTTTCTTGTAAAGCGTCAGCCATAGAAATCCCTTGACGCCACCCTGTATGATAATCAATTACTACGTCATTGAGAATCATCAAATCACAGGATATCTTATCAAAAAAATGCGCCTTAAACTGCTCTAAATATTCTAAACGTAAGGAATTAATTTCTTCGGCAAGACGGCAAAGCTCAGCATCCCATACGCTTAGTTGCGACTTAAATCCTGTTGGCTTTTTCTTTAGTAAGGCATTGCGCTGCTGCAAAACACGATTGTAACTTTGCCATTTCTGGAAAAAGGTATGTTTCACGTGAAACACACCTAAGTCCAAAAACCTGCGACGCTCTTTCGGGCCACCAAAAAATAGGTCATAGCTTTCGGGAGTGATTACTTGAACAGGCAGTACATCAGCTAAATCAGCCATACGTTTAACCGCTTGGCCTTGCACTTTTATATCTGTTTGACCATCGCGGTATTTACTTATGCCAACCGGTAAGCTCAGTTGTAAATGCAGTTTTTTACCATGCACAACAAAGCGCTCAGATGATTGTTGTATCATGTTTTTAAAGCGGCTGGTACGAAAAGAGCGACCATGAGAAAGCACATAGATGGCTTCTAAAATGGATGTTTTTCCACTGCCATTAGCGCCATAAATAACATTGACGCCGTCAATGGGCGCCAATGTCATTTCAGAGATATTTCGAAAAGAATGTAATGAGAGGTGCGTTAGACTCATACACTATAAACGCATTGGCATTACCACATACATGGCATCTGCTTCTCCAGTTCCTTCAATTAAGGCACTGCTGTTAGTATCGGATAGCGTAAATAACACGTCATCAGTTTTAATGGTGTTGAGCACATCAAGGATGTAAGACACATTAAAACCAATCTCTAAGTCGTCACCTTGATAATTCACTTCAACCACTTCTTCAGCTTGCTCTTGCTCAGGGTTATTAGCGGAAATCTTTAATTCACCAGAAGCAAGGTTTAAACGCACACCACGGAATTTTTCATTTGATAAAATAGACACGCGAGATAACGCTGAACGCAACCATTCACGATTTGCGATCACTTGCTTATCACCACCACGTGGTAATACTCGGCGATAATCAGGAAAGCGGCCGTCAACGAGTTTACTAGTAAACGTGAAAGAAGCATCCACAATACGCACATGGTTAGCACCAAACTGAATTGTAACCAGCTCATCATCCGCAGGAATCAAACGCATCATTTCTAATACGCCCTTTCGAGGGATAATCAGTTGACGTTGTGTTCCGAGCGACTGACCAAGCGTATGCTGCGCAATCGCTAGACGGTGACCATCAGTTGCCACAGTTTTCAGCTCGGTGTTTTCAACCTCAAAAGACATGCCGTTCAAGTAATAACGCACATCTTGGTTTGCCATTGAAAAATGCGTGCTTTCTAATAATTTTCGTAACTCTAAGCGTGTTAGTTGAAACTCAACATCACTTTGCCATTGCTCGAGATTTGGAAAATCTTCTGCCGCTAAGGAAGAGAGTGAAAAACGCGACTTACCACTGCGTAACTCTACTTGCGTATCTTTGGTTGCAATTGAGACTTCGCTACCGTCAGGCAAGCTTTTGCAAATATCTAATAACTTCTTTGCAGGTAAAGTTAACTTAGCATCGTCTGCGTCATGCTCTAAGTGTGTTGATGCAACAAGCTCAATCTCTAAATCTGTGCCCGTCATCGCTAACACGCCTTGGTTCACTTCCAATAACACATTAGAAAGAATCGGTAAGGTGTGTTTACGCTCGATAGCACCAGAAACTTGCATGAGCGGTTTTAAGAATTGATCTCGTGATATTGTTATTTGCATAGCGCACAATCCTTAGGACGACAGAGTACGAATCAGGTTTTGATAATCTTCTTTCACTTCATGGCTTTCTTCACGAAGCGCTTTTACTTTTCGGCAAGCGTGCAGCACAGTTGTGTGATCACGGCCACCAAATGCATCGCCAATTTCAGGCAAGCTATGATTTGTTAATTCTTTTGACAAGGCCATGGCCACTTGGCGCGGGCGAGCAACTGAACGACTACGACGTTTAGACAATAGATCAGACACACGAATACGGTAATACTCAGCCACAGTACGCTGGATGTTATCTATGGTAACTAACTTGTCTTGTAAGGCGAGTAAATCGCGTAGCGCCTCTTTTACAAAATCAATGGTGATAGGACGCCCGGTAAAGTTCGCGTTAGCAATAACGCGGTTAAGCGCTCCTTCAAGCTCACGTACATTAGAACGCAGGCGTTTAGCAATGAAAAATGCCACTTCTTCAGGCAGCTTAATTGCACTTTGCTGGGCTTTCTTCATTAAGATTGCCACGCGCGTTTCAAGCTCTGGCGGCTCAATAGCAATCGTCAAACCCCAACCAAAACGCGATTTAAGGCGATCTTCAACACCGTCAATTTCTTT
>JBGTXC010000057.1:0-12859 GCA_041937835.1 Alteromonadaceae bacterium
GGTTGAAGTGTATGACGACCCGTACCGAAATTTAACGGCACGCGAGCGTGAAGTATTCCATCAAGTGATCGCTGGGCTCACGACAAAAGACATTGCCCGAGAATTAGATATTTCCATTAAAACAGCGGAAAACCACCGCGGTAAAATTATGGAAAAACTTAACGTACACAACACAGTAGAGTTAGTGCGTTATGCTGCCAAAAAAGGCTTGCTTGATTAAAATAGTGTAAATTAGGTGTAAAAAACACATCCCCTTAGGGGGATCCCCTCATATTTTTACTGCGCCCAAACTGCAATGCTTAAGACGTCAATAGTTGAAAGAAGTAGGCGCAGTTATGAAACGCTCAATCAAAAACAATATTTCTAAAATTTCTGCTGTAGTTGCACTGTCTCTTGCCAGTTCAACGCTGTGGGCTAAAACCTTAGATTCAAATCTTCAAAGTGCTATGAACAACGCTTCTGATGAAGCGCTGCACCAAGTTATCATTTCGTTTGAAGGCAACAGTTCGCCAAATGCGGCGCAATTAAATGCTTTAGAAAGTCTTGGTATTTCTGGCATTAGTATGAAGAGCTTACCGATTGTCGGTGCTCTTGCGACTAAATCACAAATCGAAGCCATTTATGCGCGAGACGATGTGATTTCAGTTTGGAATAACGCAGAGCTTCAGTACGAAAACCATGATGCAACGCAGTTAACAGGTGTTCAAGAGTTACGCATGGATTCAACAATGCGTAATTTAGGCATGCCATTTTCTGGTCGTGGCATTGGTGTAGTAGTGAATGACTCAGGTGTTGATGGCACACATGGTGACATCAAATACCCAAATCATGTAGTACAAAACGTATTAGCACAAACAAACCTAAACAGCTTGTCTGATATCCTTCCTATCACTTACCAAGAAGATGTGGCAAACACGGACATCGCTGGTGGTCACGGTACGCACGTGGCAGGCACCATTGGTGGTAATGGCTCAATGAGTAGCGGCAAACACGCAGGTGTTGCTCCTGGCGCTAAAATCATTGGTTATGGTTCAGGTGCAGGCTTATTTATCTTAGACACGCTAGGTGGCTTTGATTACGCATTAACCCATCAGTTTGATTACAACATTCGTGTGATTTCTAACTCGTTTGGTAGCACATCAGATGTTGGCTCTGACTTTAACCCAGATCACCCAACTAACATCGCTACTAAAGCCCTTGCGGATCGCGGTGTGATTGTTGTGTTCTCAGCAGGTAACTCTGGTTCAGGTGAATCAACCATTACAGGTAACTTCAAAAAAGCACCTTGGGTTGTCACAGTGGCAGCAGGCGACAAAGACGGCAATCTAGCTGACTTCAGTTCACGTGGTGTGAAAGGTAAAGGTGGTGTTGTTAGCATCAATGGCGAAGAGTTTGAGTGGGAAGACCGCCCAACAGTGACAGCCCCTGGTGTTGATATCATCTCAGCACGTGCCTCGCTTTCTAGCCTAAGTGCATTAAGCATCGCAGATGACAGCGAAGTACTACCAGCAAACGAAGTCCCTTACTATACGCTTTCAAGCGGTACCTCAATGTCTGCTCCACACGTATCAGGTATTGTTGCGTTAATGCTTGAGGCCAACCCAAGCCTAGATTGGCGCGGTGTGAAAACGATTTTACAAGACACTGCGACGAATATGTCTGGCCGTGATGCATGGGAAGTCGGTGCAGGTTATGTAAATGCTTACGCTGCTGTTAAAGCAGCAGTGGAAATGGATGGCCGCTTTGGCGATACCGTGAAGCTTAACCGCGACTTTAATGCATTCGCTAATATCTCTGTCGGTGATGAATTTGACCGCACTGTGAGCTTCTCACCTGTGGGTGAGGCACCAGCAGAAACTTTTAATGTTGGCAGTGACATCTCTATGGTAACCGTGCGTGCTAACGTCAGTGATAACACTGTGGCACTTGTACTCGAAGATCCAATGGGTAACCGCTACGGCTCAGGCATCTCACTTCCTGTGCTTGGCCAAAACATAGCGACTGCTGCACCTGGTATGGCTGGTGAGTGGAAAGTATATGCGCGCGGCATTGGCAGCATCAGTGGTGTGCCTCTTGACCCACTCGGCGTAACTAACGGTACTGCACTACCAGGTGAAGTGACTGCCACCATCAAGCTACTTAAAACAGATGGCTACACAGGCATTGATGATGCACAAGGTCATCCTGGTCAGAGCTTTATTGAGTATGCCATCAGTGAGCACCTAATGGATGCTACACCAAATGGCTTCCTACCAAACCGCATTGTGACACGTGAAGAGTTTGCTGATGTGCTCACCCTTTCAGGTGCGATTCGCCAAGATAACCGTGGTAACACACGTGCTTATCGCGACGTAAAAGCAAGCCTACGTGGCGCGGTCAATGCAGTTGCAGCCGATGGCAGTGCTCTGAAAGACCGAGGTTATGAGCAAGGCCCAGTAATGAAAGCAAATTCATCAGATACCTTTGGTGCTAAGCAATCATTACAAAACCAAGAAGTGGCTTACTCATTAATCCAAAGCCTTGGTTTAGAAGCGGATGCTGAAGCGGCCTTTGCTGAAACCCTTACAGTAAATGCTTTTGGTCAAACAGTAGAAGTAGTTGACTCAGACATGATTGCCGATGAGTTCAAAGGTCACGTGCAACTAGCACTCGACTTAGGCTTGATGGGTGTTGAGTACGACATCTCTATGGGCCAATTTGACCCTAACCCAGTTATCACAGCACGCTTTGAACCAGTAAAAGGTGTAAACCGTGCCAAGCTGGCCATGTTTGTGAGCAAACTACACATCTTAATGGGGCAATAAGCCCCGCTGGGTAAGTATCGTCCCTTGGCTTACCCAGATTTTTCTTCCCCCGAAGAGCGACCGCCTAAACCCCTCACTGGTCGCTCTTTTTTCATTTCAGCCATTAAGAATCCCCTTAGGCTGTGTTATAACTTCAAAAGCTTAATTTTTATCCAGTGAGTGTTAAGTGCAAAGCCAGCATCAAGGCCAACTTTGGCAGGGTGATCAACAACGATTTCTTCAGGCGCAATTGTGTAATGCTTTGTATGCCCGTGAGATTTTTGCACTTGCCAGCGCAGATAACACACAAAGGCTGCAAAGGCGCTTAGCAAGCTTGCCGTATTACATTGAACGTGCCGCCAACACCATAGTGTCGGGTAACTGCCCACTGGAGCTAGACGCCCACCATGGTGGCTGGGTGGCAAAACAAACCCAAAGCCCTCCACAGCATTGCCCCTTAGAAACTCAGCGCTTTTACCAAAAAAATGCCAAACTAGGCGTGATTGTGCCGGTATTGGTTGTTGAGTTGCACTCGGTCACTGTTAAAATAGACTCCATAGATGAAGTCAAAGACAATCAAGTACACTTGAATCAGTTTGGGTGGTTTACTTTTCGGGGCATGCCGGCGTTTAACAATACGCAATCGCAGCTGCGTTTACTTAAACCATTGAAACGTCATTTTACCCCTGCTGTGTGTGGTCACAGTTGGCATGGCAAAACCATTGCAGCAAAAAGGGTGTTGTCGTTACGTGAAATGCTGTTGGCTTCAAGAATAAATTGGCAAAACTTTAGAAAGCCATTATAAAAACGATAAATTAGGACTTAAATGCGGGCTTTTCAATTAGCGCTAGTGTGTGTGCTTTTGTTTCTTCAATACCAACTTTGGTTTGGTAAAAATGGCATTGGCGATTACACCAAACTCACCAAACGCGTGAGCGCCCACAAGGAAGTAAACCTTCAGCTTGAAAAGCGTAATAAACTCCTTAAAGCCGATATCGAAGATCTCAAAGTGGGGTTAGAAGGTATCGAAGAGCGTGCCCGCAACGAGCTTGGCATGATAAAGCCAGGCGAAGTCTTTTTTCGCATAGTGCCTAATGATGAAAAATAACCCACCTTCGATTATTGCGATTATCCCTGCAGCTGGCATTGGCAGTCGCATGCAGTCAGAAAAACCAAAACAATATTTACCGCTTGCTGATGGCACTGTGCTGTCGCAAACCTTAGCGCAAATCGCCGCTTGTCCACTTATTTCTGAAATCCGGTTGGCCATAAAAGACGGCGACCCATTCATTGGTGATTTAGCACTGCCAGAAAAAGTAGTCATCACGCAAGGTGGTAAAGAGCGTGCAGATTCAGTACTCAATGCCTTACTAGCAAAGCCCGCTCCTAAAAATGCGTGGGCTTTGGTGCATGATGCGGCGCGGCCATTATTAACACAAAGTGATTTAGAGCAGTTAATCGCTAAGTGTACAGCAATAGCATGTGGTGGGATTTTGGCATACCGAGCCAAGGATACTTTAAAGAGTGATGAAGCAGGCGTTAAGACGTTAGACCGCGCCCATATTTGGCATGCTCTGACTCCGCAACTCTTCCCTTTTCAGGAATTAAGCGACGCGCTCACTCATGCCTTAGAGGCGGGTGCTAAAATCACAGACGAAGCCTCAGCCATTGAGTGGGCCGGCGGCCAAGTACAGTTAGTGCCTGGGCGCAGTGATAACATTAAAATAACCACGCCAGAAGATTTAGCGCTGGCAGAATTCATTTTACAAAGCCGACGAGGAGCGCACAGTGAATAATTTACGCATAGGCCATGGGTTTGACGTGCATAAATTTGGTGGCGAAGGGCCACTGACCATTGCTGGTGTTAAAGTACCTTATCATGAAGGGTTTTTAGCTCACTCTGACGGCGATGTGGCCATTCATGCCTTGTGTGATGCCATTTTAGGTGCGCTGGCACTCGGTGATATTGGCCGTCATTTCCCTGATACGGCAAGTGAATACGAAAACATCGACAGTCGTATTTTATTACGTCATGTGATGACCTTAGCCAACGAAAAAGGCTACGGGCTAGGTAATGCAGACTTAACGCTAGTGGCGCAAGCCCCAAAAATGATGCCCTACGTTGAAAAAATGCGTGGCATTTTAGCCGAAGACTTAAATGTGGCGGCTGACGCGGTCAACGTAAAAGCCACTACCACAGAAAAGCTCGGTTTCACGGGACGTAAAGAAGGTGTGGCTGCTCATGCTGTGGTGATCATGGTCAAACTATGACGTTAGCCTATTTACTTGGAACACCTGTTAGCAAAGCGGATTATAAAACCCACGCAGAAGACTTTGCTGTGGATGAAGTGCTTGATATTCCCTTCACCGGAGAAGGGGAGCACGTGTGTTTAAACATCATCAAACGGTTTGAAAACACCCAGTTTATTGCAAAGCAAATTGCCAAGCTAGCCGGTTGCCCCGTTAAAAACGTCAGTTATGCGGGGTTAAAAGACCGAAATGCGGTGACCAGCCAATGGTTTTCCGTGCCTGTGGCTATTAAAAAAGACGTGGATTTTAGTGCTTTAAATAGCGACACCGTGTTTGTTAAAGAGCAGGTGCGTCACAATCGAAAATTACGCACCGGCTGCCACAAGGGGAATCGCTTTGACATTAAGCTCAGAAATGTTACCGACCTGACCGACATACTGTGCCGCATTAATGCCCTAAAAAAAGGGGTGCCTAATTATTTTGGACCGCAGCGCTTTGGTCACAATGGCAATAACTTAGTGTTATTTGAAAAGCTTATTCAAGGCGAGCCGCCCCGGGAGCGGAAACTCAAAAGTATTGTGATTTCTGCAGGGCGCTCATTTATTTTTAACCAAATCGTCTCTGAACGTGTCAAAGCGCATGGTTTGGCAAAAACCTTTCCAGAAGAAGTGTTTTTGCTCAATGGTTCAAACGCCTTTTTTAAAGAGCAGATAAGCCCAGAGTTACTAAAACGCCTAGAAGAACACGACATTTTGCTTTCAGGCCCTATGGTCGGCAAAGGTGATGCTGGCGTGACTCATTATGAGCAAGCTTGGCTTGAGCCTCATCAGGTATGGGTCAATGCCTTGTGTGACTTAGGGTTAAAGGCTGAGCGCCGTGCACTGATTTTAGTGCCTGAAGACTTTGAGATAGAAATTCACTCACAATCAGAAATCAATGTGCGCTTTACCTTACCCAAAGGCGCATTTGCCACAGCGGTATTACGTGAACTTGTGCATCTAACTGATGCCAGCATCAAGGAGCAAACGGATGAAAATCTTACTGAGTAATGATGACGGGGTACACGCAAAAGGCATCAGCGTGCTGTACCAAGCGCTCTCTCGTATTGCAGATGTAACGGTTGTTGCACCAGACAGAAACTGCAGTGGCGCAAGTAACTCATTAACCTTGATTAATCCACTTAGAGCAACGCGCTTAGAAAATGGCTTTTACTCCGTCAGTGGGACGCCAACTGATTGTGTGCATTTAGCGTTGAATCAGTTGCTGGATTTCACGCCAGATCTGGTAGTCGCTGGGATTAACCATGGCGCTAATTTAGGCGATGATACCTTGTATTCTGGTACTGTGGCCGCCGCCACAGAAGGACGCCACATGGGGTTGCCGGCAGTGGCAGTATCCTTAGTAGCAAAAACCGACGATGCTCACTTTGAAACCGCCGCAGAAATGACCGTTAAGCTGGTGGAAGGCTTGGCAGATCACCCGCTTGAAAAAGACCAAATCATCAACTTGAACGTGCCAAATGTGCCTTTAAGCGACATTAAAGGCATGCAAGTCACCCGATTGGGTGCGCGCCATAAAGCCGAAACCATGACTAAGCAAACCGACCCTTGGGGGCGCGATGTGTATTGGTATGGCCACCTTGGCCCTGAGCTAGACGCGGGTGAGGGCACCGACTTTAATGCGGTTAATCAAGGCTATGCGTCCGTTACTCCATTGAGTGTGGACATGACAGCCAAAGATGCGCTACCAGCCATGGCAAACTGGATTGAGGCATTAACACAGTGATTGCTAACTTTGCGCCCAGTGCCAAGGCATTAGGTGAAACCCTTAAAGCAAAAGGCATTACCCATCCAGATGTGCTCGCTGTGCTCAGTGAGTTGCCGCGCCATCAGTTTATTGACGCCGTACTCCATCACAAAGCGTACGACGATACTGCGTTGCCCATAGGTCAGGGGCAGACCATTTCCCAGCCGTTTATTGTGGCGCAAATGACCGAATTATTGCTGCAATACGGTGTGCGTGACAAAGTATTGGAAATTGGCACAGGCTCTGGTTATCAAACCGCAGTGTTGGCCAAACTTTTTAGCCAGGTTTATTCGGTTGAGCGCATTAAAGCCCTACAATGGCAGGCAAAACGCAAATTACACCAATGCGACATTTACAATGTGATGATGAAACACGCGGATGGTTGGCATGGCTGGTCGTCACATGCGCCGTATCAAGGTATTATTGTTACTGCAGCACCTGAACATGTGCCTGAGGCGCTGTTATCACAATTAGCTGAAGGGGGCGTCATGGTTGCCCCAATTGGCAAAGAATCGCAATTTTTGCGCGTATATCAACGCATTCAAGGTCAAATCCGCCAAACGGATATTGCGCCTGTGCGTTTTGTTCCGTTAGTGGCGGGCAATTTAGAATAATAAGAGTACCTAGTTTGAAAATATTTACTTCCCTTTATGACAAGGCCTTGATGTGGGCCCGTCATCGTCATGCCAGTGCGTATTTATCTGGCATGAGCTTCGCAGAATCTGTTTTTTTCCCAATCCCACCGGATGTCATGCTCGCGCCAATGTCATTAGCTCGCCCTGCAAAAGCGTGGCATTTTGCATTTTATGCCACCTTGGCATCGACCCTAGGTGGCGTGCTTGGGTATTTCCTCGGCCTATGGCTGTTTGATCCTCTCATTGCCCCTATTCTTGAGGGGAGTCGCTACCAAGCTAAGTTTGACAGCGCCCTTGAATGGTTTGATGCCTATGGCGTGTGGGTGGTGTTTTTAGCTGGTTTTTCACCCATTCCTTATAAAGTGTTCACCATAGGTGCGGGCTTAATGCACATGGCGTTTTTACCTTTTGTGCTGGCATCCTTTATTGGCCGTGGTGCGCGTTTTTTCTTAGTGGCGGGCTTAATGAAGTTAGGTGGCCCTAAAATGGAAGCTAAGCTCAGAACCTATGTTGAGTGGCTCGGGTGGGGCTTAGTGGCTGCCATCGTACTTGCGTATTTTATGCTCAGAGGTTAATGCGACGAATGGCTGGGATGCACTGCAAAATAAAATACCAAAAAAGTATGGTAGTTTTGATTGCTACCTTACTTGTTGGGTGCAGTGCACGTCATGCTCCAGCCCCTGTTTCAACAATTTATACTGGTAATACCACTAGTAACCAAAAGATTCATCCAAGTGCCACATTCCACACGGTAAAGCGTGGCGAGACGCTGTATTCGATTGCTTTTAGGGCCGATCAAGACTTCAGAAAACTTGCTGAAATTAACGGTATTTCAGCACCTTACACAATTTTCACCGGGCAAAAAATTCGTCTTAAAGGCAGTGCTAAAAAGTCTGTGAAAAAAGCGGTAAAGCCAGATCAAAAGTTAACAAAAAAAGCTGATATACCTAAAATAGCTAAAACTGTTAACCAAAAGTCAACGAAAGCGGTTGCAAGGGAAAAATCAAAGGAGTATGGTGATTCTCAAGCCAGACAAAAAACATACTCCGCTCAAGCAGTTAAAAAGCAGAGTTATTCCAATAAAGTTTCATGGCGGTGGCCGACAAAAGGTAAGCTCAGTCGGCGATTCTCAACTAAAGAGAATGGTTACAAGGGACTTCAGATCACAAATCGCGTAGGCACGCCCATCACAGCAGCAGCTGATGGTGTGGTGGTATACGCAGGGGATGCGCTACGAGGTTACGGTAATTTAATCATAGTGAAACACAACGATGATTACCTTAGCGCGTATGCGCACAACAAACGTATTGTGGTAACCGAGAAACAGACCGTAAAGGCGGGGCAAAAAATAGCAGAAATGGGGAGTACGGATGCCAGTGTGGTCGGACTTCGCTTTGAAGTGCGCTACCGTGGTAAGTCAGTCAACCCACTCAAATATTTGCCAAAGTAGTTCACGCTCGCACGCCTCTGCTTCTTAATATGCAACGATAATAATGTGTATCGAGGAGGAAGCTATGGAACCTACTGCTAAGTTAGCTAGTCAAGCTGACGCCCCAATGGACAACAATTCCGACAATGACGTCAATCAAGGCACTCAACTTCTTGAAGCAGTAGAGGATGACTCAGATGAGTTATTCGCTAAAGACGAGACAGTTAAAAATCTTGATGCCACGCAACTCTATTTAGGAGAAATAGGGTTTTCACCACTTTTGTCAGCGGAAGAAGAAGTCTATTTTGCGCGCAAAGCGCTCAGGGGTTGTGATGCTTCCCGTAAACGTATGATTGAAAGTAACCTGCGTTTAGTTGTAAAAATAGCGCGCCGTTATAATAATCGTGGGCTTGCATTACTCGATTTAATTGAAGAGGGGAATCTAGGGCTCATCCGTGCTGTCGAAAAGTTTGATCCTGAACGTGGTTTTCGTTTTTCAACCTATGCAACCTGGTGGATAAGACAAACCATAGAGCGCGCCATAATGAACCAAACGCGCACGATTCGTTTACCTATCCATGTTGTTAAAGAACTCAATGTTTACCTTCGTACTGCCCGCGAACTCACGCAAAAGCTCGACCATGAGCCCACTGCGGAAGAAATCGCAGAGTGCCTAGATAAACCCGTTGAAGACGTCAGCAAAATGCTGCGTTTAAACGAAAAAATCAGCTCTGTGGATACCCCAATCGGGGGTGACTCAGATAAAGCACTACTCGACGTGATCGCTGATGAACGCAATAGCGGACCTGAAGGTGAAATCCAAGACAAAGATATCAACGACCACATAGTACAGTGGTTAGGTGAGCTAAACGCAAAACAACGCGAAGTGTTGGCCCGCCGTTTTGGATTATTAGGGTATGAGCCATCCACATTGGAAGACGTAGGTAAAGAAATTGGCCTAACCCGTGAGCGGGTAAGACAAATTCAAGTAGAAGCGCTACGTCGCTTAAAAGACATTTTACAGCATGAAGGGTTGAGTATAGATAACCTCTTTGAGCAGTAAATTTGCCAAATAAAAAAAGCCGCATTATGCGGCTTTTTTTATTTCAAGTCTTGCTGTAAGGCGTAAAGCACATCCAGTGCTTGCTTGGCGGTCATCTCATCAAGCGCTAAGTTACTTAATGCATTTACAACATCTTGCTCTTTCTCACTCAGCGAGTTTGAGGGTACTTCTTCAAAGACTAAAGGTTGTTGTTCATTAGTATGTACAGGCGTTTGTGCCGGCGAGTGAGGCAATGCTTCAAGTTGCGATAACTTCTGCTTGGCCGTGTCTATTACTACCTTAGGTACGCCCGCCAATTGGGCCACCTGTAAGCCAAAACTTTTACTTGCTGCACCTTTTACCACCTTGTGCATAAAGGCAATGCTGTCTTGGTGCTCTTTGGCATCAAAATGCACGTTCACCATGCTCGCTTTACTGTCCGCTAATTCCGTGAGCTCAAAATAATGGGTCGCAAATAAGGTTTTTGCTTTAATGGTGTCATGCAAGTGGCATGCGCTAGCATACGCTAAAGATAAGCCATCGTAAGTGCTAGTACCGCGGCCAATTTCATCCATCAATACCAAGGAGTGATTGCTAGCGTTATGCAAGATATTGGCAGTTTCTGTCATTTCCACCATAAAGGTTGAGCGGCCTGAGGCTAAATCATCACTGGCACCAATGCGTGTAAAAATGCGATCCACTACACCAATTTGCGCTTTTGCTGCCGGTACAAAACACCCGATGTGCGCCATTAACACAATGAGTGCTGTTTGGCGCATGTAAGTTGATTTACCACCCATGTTTGGCCCTGTGATCATCAATAAGCGGGCATCGTCATCAATGTGCACATCATTGGCAATAAACGGCGCTTTACTGACTTGCTCAACCACAGGGTGGCGGCCTTCGTTTATGTAAATGCCAGATGCTTGGTTAAGCTCAGGGCGATGGTAATTAAGGGTTTCGGCACGCTCTGCAAAACAGGTATACACATCCAATTCACTCAGAGCATGAGCCATATTTTGTAGTTCAGTCAGTACTGGCAGTAGGTGGTCAAACAAACCTTCATACAGTTGTTTTTCAAGTGCTAAGGCTTTGGACTGGCTATTAAGCACTTTGTCTTCGTGCTCTTTTAGCTCAGGGATAATATAGCGTTCGTTGTTTTTAAGCGTTTGGCGGCGAATGTAATCCGCAGGCACTTGCTCTGAGTAAGCGCGTCCAACTTCAATATAAAACCCATGCACCTTGTTATAACCAATCTTTAAGGTGCTAATGCCAGTGCGCTCACGCTCGCGTGCTTCTAATTGATTCAAAATATCCGTGGCGCCTTGGCTTAAGTTACGCCACTCATCAAGTTCAGCATTAAAGCCGGGGGCAATCACACCGCCATCACGAATGAGTACAGGCGGGTTATCGATAATCGCCTTAGTGAGTAACTCAGCAAGCTCTGGCATGGGTTTTGTGGCATCACGCAAGGCTGCAAATTTAGCACCTTGTGCGTTTGCTAAAATAGCCGCAAGGTCATCCAGCATAGTAAGGGCGTTACGCAGGCGTGCTAAATCACGAGGGCGAGCGGTTTTTAGTGCAATACGTGCGACGATGCGCTCAATATCCCCAATGTGCTTTAAAGTATCGTGCAGCTCAAAGCCAAGCCCTGCGCTGATAATTTCTGATACTGCATCTAAGCGAGCGTTTAGTTCATCGCGATTACGAATAGGGCTATGAATACGGCGCTTTAACAAACGCGACCCCATGGCAGTGGCAGTTTTATCGAGCACTTGGGCTAAGGTGTGCTCAATGCCACCTTGTAAATTGTGGGTTAGCTCTAAATTTTTACGCGTTGCTGCATCTAACACCACGGCGTGTTCGTCTTTTTCAAGCGAGATGGCATTAATGTGCGGCAATGCTGTGCGCTGTGTGTCTTTTACGTATTGTAATAAACAGCCAGCAGCGACTATTCCAAGTTCAGCTTGGGTTACCCCAAAGCCAACTAAATCTTGCGTATTAAATTGCTGGCACAAGGTCATGTTGGCGGTGGCTAAATCAAACTCCCACTCTGGGCGGCGGCGCAGGCCTTGGCACTTTTCAATTAAGTGCATGGCGGTAAAGCCTTCAGGGTAAAGTAGCTCTGCTGGGCTTAAACGCTCTAAATGAGATAAAAACGCATCGTCATTGGCAGCTTCAAGCAATTGAAAGCGCCCTGAGTTAATGTCTAAATAAGCAATGCCGTAGCGGTCTTTCGCGTTAAAAACCGCACATAAATAGTTGTCACGACGCTCGTTTAACAGCGCTTCATCAGACACAGTGCCAGGCGTCACGATGCGGACGACTTTTCGCTCAACAGGGCCTTTACTGGTTGCAGGGTCGCCCACTTGCTCGCAAATTGCGACGGACTCGCCTAAATTCACCAGCCTTGCCAAATAGCTTTCTACCGCATGATAAGGCACACCCGCCATAGGAATTGGTTCACCCGCAGTTTTACCGCGATGGGTTAAAGAAATATCAAGCAATTGCGCTGCACGCTTGGCATCATCAAAAAACAATTCGTAGAAATCGCCCATGCGATAAAACAGTAAAATTGCTTTGTGCTCTGCTTTAATGCGCAAATATTGCTGCATCATCGGCGTGTGTTGGCTTATAGTGGTTTCAGAATATAAATCCAGCGGCATGGACAAGACGTTACCTTAGGTTAGTTATGCAATTGCAAAAAACAATTACGCACAGTGCAAGAGAATTAGGACGTATCTTAACGGATAACGGCATGTGGATCACTACCGCTGAGTCATGCACTGGCGGTGGGATCAGTTATGCCATTACAGACACACCGGGCAGTTCACGCTATTTGGCTGAAGCCTATGTGACCTACTCAAATCAAGCAAAGATGGACCTCACCTTTGTACCACAGTCGCATCTTAAA